>JAGHYT010000038.1:0-32968 GCA_017743535.1 Chloroflexus sp. | reverse complement strand
ATTTCCAGCAGTTGTCAACCCCCTTCCTCGCCTCGTGTGAGAGCGGAAGGGGGGGATGGTGAGGGGGTGCCATTTTCTATCCCCTATCCTTCCCCTCATCACTCCGTCCGCCACGTTTGGCGATCAAACGGATCTGGTCGATGTGCATCGTTTTGTCTACCGATTTGCACATGTCATAGATGGTGAGTGCTGCAACGCTTACCGCTGTCAGAGCTTCCATCTCAACACCGGTCTGGCCCTGGCAACGTACCGTTGCCTCGATCTCCAGGGCAGGACCTGCCGGATCGGGAGTAAAGGAGATACTGGCATGACTCAGGTTGAGGAGATGACACAGCGGAATAAGGTCGGCAGTTCGTTTGGCGGCCATGATCCCTGCCACCCGTGCGACTGCCAGTACATCACCCTTGGGAATACCACCACCGAGGATTAAATTGAGAGTTGTTGCCTGCATCACGACCCGACCACGGGCAATCGCTTCACGAGTGGTAATGGCCTTGGCACTGACATCAACCATGTGCGCGTTCCCAGCGGCGTCAAGATGACTCAATTCACTACCTGATTCACTCATACATCCTCACTTCCTATCATGTTTGCTCATTATTCGCTCAAATATTCTACTCGATCTCTCATACTGCTTGGAAAGACATCAAATTGTTATGTTTGTAGATGCTTTACTGGCTTGAAACAGTGGGGGGAGTAGGCTATAATGTGGCGGGAGGTGGGGAAAAGTGGGGAAAAATGGGGAACTCCCTCTCCGAAACCGTGAAGGACAGCAGCGGTGTTTCTAGGGTCATACGAGCATGCTATCGATGAGAAGGGACGAGTGGCAATCCCTGCCCGTTTTCGCGCCGAACTTGCCGGTGGGATGGTTTTGACCCGTGGCTTTGACCGCTGCTTGCTGATTTTTCCATTACCTTACTGGAGTGACCTTACCCGACGGGTAAGTGCTCTATCACTGGTTGATGAAGATGCTCGTATGTTGCGTCGGCTGCTCTTTGCCAGTGCTTCAGAACAAGAGATGGATCGCCAGGGGCGAATTTTGTTACCGCAGAACCTGCGTGAAGCCGGTGGATTGACCGATCAGGCATTGTTGGTTGGACTTGATGCGTTTATCGAGGTGTGGGCACCCGATCGCTGGCGTGAAGTGCAGCAGCACCTTGAGACACAAGGGCCACACTTTGATGAACAGATGCGAAAGTTAGGGATTTGATGGTGGTGACCTTCCAGCACACACCGGTCCTTATGGCTGAGGTTGTAAACGCACTGGCTCCCCGTCCTGGCGGTTGCTATCTTGATGCAACGGTTGGTGGTGGTGGGCACGCACTGGCCGTCTTGCAGGCGGCACAGCCCGGTGGCAAATTACTGGGGATCGACGCTGATCCGGCTGCGCTGGCGGCAACCGCCGAGCGCTTAACGACCGCCGGATTACACGAGCAGGCGGTGCTGTGTCACGGCTCTTTTGCTGATCTGGTCACTATTGCAACGACTGCCGGATTTACTGCCTTCGATGGCATTCTGTTTGATCTGGGGGTATCATCGTACCAGCTCGATACACCAGAACGAGGCTTTTCGTTTGCGGCTGATGGACCACTCGATATGCGCCTTGATCCGACGCACGGGCCAACGGCTGCCGATCTGGTCAATCGGTTAAGCGAGCGTGAGCTAGCCGACATCATTTTTCAGTATGGTGAAGAGCACGCTGCACGTCGCATTGCCCGGGCGATTGTCGAACAGCGCCGAACGCAACCGTTCCGGCGTACCGCTGAGCTGGCCGAGGTTGTCGTGCGTGCGGTTGGCGGGCGTCACGGTCGGATTCATCCGGCCACCCGAACCTTCCAGGCCCTGCGGATTGCAGTGAATCAGGAACTGGATCGGCTGAAGCAAGCGCTTCCACAGGCCTTAGAGTTGCTTGCTCCTGGTGGTCGGCTAGCTGTGATCAGTTTTCATTCGCTGGAAGATCGCATTGTGAAGCAGTTTTTACGTGCAGAGGCAACCGGTGCCGCACCACGATTGACGATCTTGACGAAGAAACCGGTGGTGCCTTCTGCAACAGAGGTTGCGCGTAACCCGCGAGCGCGCAGCGCGAAACTGCGGGTTGCCGCCCGCATCGCAGAGTAGGGGTATTGCCAGGGGAGACGACGGTATGGCAGTTAGAATTGAACAGATTCCGGCAATTGTTGGTCGGGTGCGGTGGCGACAGATCGATTTCTCGCGCTACCTGCGTCTCGATGGCGCACGTTATTTGCTCCTGTTGACGCTGATTGTTTGTCTGCTCAGCCTGGTGACCCTGGTTCAGAGCGGTCTGGTAACCCGTATGAATTACGAGCTGGTTGCGTTGCGCCAGCAACAGGTGCAGCTTAATCGTGAATATTCGCGTCTACAAGAGCAGATTGCACGTGTGCAGTCGGTTGAATCACGAATGAAGCGGGCCACAGACATGGGGTTCCGTCCGCCAACTCCTGAACAGATTCGCTATATCCGTATCCCGAATCTTCCTGAGCTTGACGAGTAATCGCCAATGGCCAGTACAACGCGCCGGACAACCATTCCTGCCTCAGCCAAGACTACCGCAGCGGTCCCTCCGCTACGGGGACTACCACGCTGGCGTTTGCAGGTGCTCTTATTAAGTTGTGTCTTGATCTCAACGATTATTGGGATTCGCCTGGTTGATCTGCAAGTAGTACGCAGCCAGGACCTGGCGCGTAAAGCACGGCTAGAGATCGAGACGCCAACGCTGCTAGCACCACGTCGTGGTCAGATTACCGATGCTAGCGGCACGGTGCTGGCGATGGATGTTGAACGGCAGAGTCTATTTGCTGTACCGTCGCAGGTACCGGCAGAGCGCAAAGCCGAGATTGCGTTGTTAATCGCCAAACTGACCAACGTGCCAGCAGAGCAGATTTTGTCGGCGTTGCGTTCTGATCGGCAGTGGGTGCGTCTGACCCGTTGGCTCGATCCTGACGTGGCAGCACAAGTTGCTGAGCTTAAGCTGCCTGGTCTCCGGCTAGTGTACGAGCCGATGCGCTTTTATCCGCAAGGGTTCACTGCCGCACAGGTAGTCGGTGCACTGAATTTGAACGGTGAAGGAGTGAGTGGGATCGAGGCCTATTACGATACCGCTCTACGTGGTACAGAGGGGCGGATCGAAGGTGAATTCGACCCGGCTCGTAATCCGATGGCAACCAGCCTCGCACGAGTACTTCCACCCCAAGATGGTGCGAATTTGCAGCTCACTATCGATCCGTTTATTCAGCAGATAGCCGAACGAGAGTTACAGCAGGCAGTGCAAGAGCAGCAAGCCGACGGCGGTACGATCATTGTCCTCGATCCGCGCAGCGGCGCGATCCTGGCGATGACGAGTTGGCCGTTCTTCGATCCGAATCGCTGGCAAGAGTATCCGCCCGAGGTCTATGGGCGTAACCCGGCGATTGGTACCGTGTACGAACCGGGTAGTACGTTCAAGATTATCACTGCTGCGGCCGCACTCAGTTCGGGGGTGGTGACAACGACGACAACGGTTGATGATACAGGCTGGCTGGTTCGGTATGGCCAACCATTACGTAATTTCGATGCTACACCACGCGGTCCACTGACCCTGGCCGGGATGCTCTACTATTCAAGCAATGTGGCGGCATTGCAATTTAATGAGCTGGTTGGTCCAGAGTCATATTATCGTACCCTGACTCGCTTCGGTTTTGGGCAACCAACGGGGGTTGATCTGGCCGGTGAAGAGAGTGGTATTGTCAATTTTTATGGCAGTTCTAGCTATAATCCGCTCACATTTTTAATTAACGCCTATGGTCAGGGAATTTCAGTAACACCTTTACAGTTGGTACAAGCCGCAGCAGCGATTGCCAACGATGGGGTCATGATGCGACCTTATGTTGTTCAGCAGGTGTGTCGCGGCAAGGAGTGTGTACGAACCGAGCCTCAGGTAGTGGGTAAACCAATTGAGGCATCGATTGCCCAGGCTGTACGTGAGATGATGGTTGATGCGGCTAATCATTATGCCCCGGTAATTTGGGGACCACGTACCGGGAGCTGGCGTGACCAGTGGCTTGTTCCCGGCTATCGTGTAGGTGCCAAAACCGGTACTGCATCAATTCCTTTACCTGGTGGAGGGTACGATCCATCGTACACCATCGGTTCTGTATTGGGGATTGCACCGGTCGATGAGCCTCGGTTTGTCGTGCTGGTGAAGATAGATCGCCCTAAGAAGGATACGCTTGGTGTGCTGACCGCAATACCGGTGTATTACAACCTTGTCGATCAGTTGCTACGTTACGCACATATCCCACCGGATCGTAGTCTGGTTAGTCCGGGGCAACCGTAAATGAGGAGGAGTGTGTTTATCAACGCACTTTCAGCTTATTATCAGATAATGCTGCCAGGTGAGAGAAGGGATGGGCGAAAGGGAGATGCTATAATGGCCCTCACAAGCTGTCTAGTTCAGGCAACGGCTTGGGGAGGGCAGGGTGATCAGTCTCGACAATCTATTGTATGGGGTGCAACCTCGCACGACACGACAAGCAATAACGCTACCGCCACCTTGGGCCAATCGTATGATTGGGCCGGTCGTAACCGATTCGCGCGAGGTTACGCTGGGATCGCTCTTCGTCGCATTGACCGGCGAACGTACCGATGGACATCGTTTCTTACCCGATGTGGTGGCGCGAGGTGCGGCTGCGGCCCTGGTCTCGCCGGTAAAACTGGCAGCGCTGGCTCCCGATCTGAGTGCTGTGGCCAGGCCATGGCAATTGGTCGAACCAACACAGGCTGCTATTCTGGCGACAGTGCCGCCCGATGCTTGCCTCCTCATCGCCGTAGACGATCCACTCTTTGCATTACAGCGGGTGGCCGTCTACCATCGACGGATGTTCACGCTTCCGGTGATCGGGATCACCGGAAGCGTGGGCAAGACCTCAACGAAAGAGGTCGTCGCGGCTGTGCTTAGCCAGCGCTTCCGCACCTTAAAAAGTCAACGTAGTTTTAATAGTGAGGTGACGTTACCGGCAACTTTACTTGGGCTGACTGCCGACCATCAAGTGGCAGTGCTCGAGATGGGGATGTGGGCAGCGGGTGAGATTCGCTTTCTGGCGAGTCTCGCCCGTCCTCAGATTGGAATAGTCACGAACGTGGGACCTTCACACCTGGAACGGTTGGGCAGCATTGAGGCAATTGCCAACGCCAAAGCAGAGTTGCCCGAGTCGCTACCTGCCGATGGTTGGTGTATTCTCAACGCTGACGATCCGCGGGTGAAGGCAATGGCGACCCGTACCGCAGCCAGGGTGCTGACATATGGTTATGCTGATCAAGCTGATGTACGTTTGCTGAAGGTGGAAAGCTACGGTCTCCACGGGATTGGGCTAGCGGTTGAGTACAATGGGCAACAGCATTGGCTCCGAACACCGTTGATCGGGCGTCATCATGCATACACTGCACTGGCTGCAATCGCCACTGCGTTGGTGCTCGGTCTGGATTGGGAAGCGATTGCGGCTGGATTGCGCGAACCTGGCGAACAGTTGCGTTTGCGCGTAGTTCGTGGCCGACACGGAGTGACGATCATCGATGACACCTACAATGCTGCACCCCTCTCGACCATTGCCGCTCTTCAGGTATTGGCCGAAACCGAGGGACGGCGCATTGCGGTTCTGGGTGAGATGCTGGAGCTTGGAGCGGCCAGTGAGGAAGGTCATCAGCAGGTTGGCGCTGCCGCTGCAACGGCTGCCGATCTCCTCATTGCTGTCGGTCGCCAGGCGCAGATAGTGGCCGATGCTGCACGTCGGGCCGGAATGACCGCAGAGCAGGTGAAGATATGTGCCGATAACGAAGCAGCTATCAGGTTGTTGAATCAACTCATTCAAGCCGGTGATTGTCTACTGGTTAAGGGGTCGCGCGGCGTGCAGATGGAGACCATCGTCGTTGCGTTGACGCGCACAGAATCGTAGCTGTAATCAACCAAACGACAGGAGAAATTGTGTGAGCGTCCTTCGTTCAGTACTGGTTCAGGACATGGCGCGTGCGTTGTTGCTGGCTGCCGCAGCGTTTGTTCTGACCTTAATTATCGGTGGATGGTGGGTACGTTTTGCGCGCAGGCATAACTTGGGAAAGCGCATTCGCCCTGATGGCCCGCAAAGCCACCTGGTTAAAGTAGGCACACCAACGATGGGTGGGATTATGATTGTGAGTACCGTGTTGATATTAACGGTACTTTTCAATCTAGTTGATCGCTGGTCAATGCTGCTCCCCCTAGGTGTGATGGTCAGTTTCGCCGTCCTGGGTGCTATCGATGACTGGCTTTCCTTAACTGGTTCGCGTTCAAAAACCCACGGTTTTACGGTACGATTTAAATTCTGGATCATGATGGCGGTGGCGTTTGTTGCCAGTCTGGCGCTCTATCTACCACAACCCTACGGTCTCGAACACGAGGGGTTAGTACAGATACCGTTCGTGGGTGAAGTGAATATTGGCCTCTGGTTTATTCCAGTTGCAGTGTTGATCATTGTCTTTATCTCGAATGCTGTTAACATCACCGATGGTCTCGATAGCCTGGCCGGCTGGAATTTGACGCTTTCCTTCGGAGCGTATGGGGTCATTACCTTTCTAGCCGAGCCACGTCTGACAAATCTGATGGCGTTTTGCTTTACCGTCGTGGGGGCGTGTGCAGCCTTTCTCTGGTACAACGCTTATCCAGCCCAAGTCTTTATGGGTGATCTCGGCGCCCTGTCTTTAGGAGCAACCCTGGCTGTGGTTGCGTTGCAGTCGCAGCAATGGCTGCTCCTACCGGTTATCGGTATTGTGTTCGTAATCGAAGCACTCTCGACGATGATCCAGACTGCTTATTTCAAATGGACGAAGTGGCGCTACGGCGAGGGGCGCCGTATCTTTAAGATGGCTCCCTTACATCACCATTTTGAGCTACTCGGCTGGAGCCAGCCGCAGGTGACACAGCGCTTTGTGTTGATCGGTACGGTGGCGGCAATGGTTGGCATTTCACTGGCACTGATTTTTGGGTCGCCGCAGACGGGCGCACAAGTTGACTTGCCGACAATAACAGTTATAGAGGGTGATGGGAGTCGGTAATGGAGCGGTTGGCTGGAAAGCGGGTGGTTGTGATGGGATTGGGCGTTCATGGCGGTGGCCTGGGGGTGGCGCGCTGGTTGTTGCGTCAGGGCGCCGAGATCATTGTCACCGACCTTGCCTCACCAGAGGTACTGGCCGATCCGATAGCCCGTCTCAATGCGTTTGCCGACGAGCTGGGGGTATCCGTTAGCTATACGCTCGGAGAGCATCGCGCTGAAGATATTCGTGCTGCTGATATGTTGGTCGTGAATCCAGCAGTTCGCCCTGATTCACCTTGGCTAGCATTGGCGCGTTCGTGTGGGGTGAAGATTGAAACGGAGATGACCCTCTTCTTTCGCGCCTGTCCCGGTCCGATCCTGGGAGTGACCGGGACGAAAGGTAAGACGACCACCACGCTGTTGCTGGCAGCTATGATCCGGCAACGTTACCCCGATACCGTTGTAGCCGGTAATCTCCGTGTCTCGGCGCTAGAAGCGATCGAGCAGATCAGGCCGCAAACCCCGGTTGTTCTGGAATTAAGCAGTTTTCAACTAGAACGCCTGGGTGAAGCTGGTCTAAGCCCACCGTATGCACTACTAACCAATCTGGGCATTGATCATCTCAACTGGCACGGTTCGCTGGCAGCGTATGCAAATGCCAAACGTCAGATTATGGCGCACCAGGGAGAAGATGGTATCGCGGTCTTGCCACCAGAGCAGGCGCAAGCCTGGGGGCATGGCCGTCAGGGGGTGGTCAGTTTCAGTCTCACCGACCTGACGGCCGATGCTACAGTTGACGCCGCTGGCTATGCGCGCTACCGTGATGTGATCCTCTTTCATCGATCTGATCTACGGCTGCCTGGTGTCCACAATCTCGCCAATGCACTGGCAGCAGCGGCACTGGCGTATCGGTTTGGGATCGAACCGGCAGCGATCGCGACAGCACTGCACGAGATGACGGGGGTTGAACATCGGCTGGAACTGGTTGCTACAATTGATGGAGTGCGGTACATCAACGATACAACCGCGACCAATCCGACCGCAACTGCGGCAGCGTTAGCAACGGTGGACGGGCCAATTGTCTTGATTGCTGGTGGTGCAGATAAAGAACTCGATCTGGCCGCGCTGGCCGATACAATTATCAGCGGTGCAGCAGCGGTAGTGTTGCTCGATGGAAGTGCAACACCGACATTACAAGCGTTATTACGCGCCCGCAGGCCAGATTTGCCACTCGCCGGCCCCTTTACCGATCTGTCCACTGCGGTAGCCGTGGCCCGGTCGTTTGCACAACCCGGTAGTGCGGTTTTGCTCTCGCCCGGATGTGCCAGTTTTGGCATGTTTCGGAATGAATTTCATCGCGGTGAAGCATTTCGTCAGATTGTGCGTCAATTGGCTGCCGTGCGTGCCGGGGAGCAAATGTATGACTCGTCCTCCTGATGAACCCAACGAGATTGAAGAGTTTTTGCGTCGGGCTGAACGTGAATTTGGCCGGCGCCCTGACTTGCCGGATGAACCACCATCACCGCCACCACGGCCATCGCCACCACGTCCTTTTGTGACACAGAGTCTGTTGTGGGCGATTGGGGTTATTTACGTCTTGAGTTGTGTGTTGAGTGGATCACTCTTCCAACCAGACTTTCCGGTGCTTATGGTGTTGGGTGCAAAGGTCAACGAGCGGATTGCCAATGGTGAAATGTGGCGTCTGCTCACTGCCGTCTTTCTGCACGCAAATCTCATCCATGTTTTCTTCAACGGTTATGCACTCTCAGTTCTAGGCCCAGAGACGGAACGATTTTATGGCCACGCCCGTTTTTTGGCGCTCTACCTGCTGAGTGGGCTGGGAGGGAGTATCGCTTCATACGCGCTCTCACCGGCGCCGGCTGTTGGCGCAAGTGGGGCTATTTTTGGATTGATCGGCGGCCTCGGTATCTTCTACTATCTCAATCGGCAGGCATTGGGCGAGTTTGGTCGGAATCAGGTGCGTAGTATCGCGGCGATTGCCTTTGTCAATCTACTTATTGGTTTTGCCGCTCAGGGAGTTATCGACAATTGGGGGCATTTGGGTGGTTTGCTCAGCGGGTTGATAATCGGAATTGCGCTGTCTCCCCGACTTACCATTGATTTGCGCTTTTTTCCACCGATTCTGATACGGCATTTTCCTGCCCAGAGCTGGCTGTGGATGCTGGCGATTGCGTTGGTGATGATTGTATTGGTGCGCCTGATAACACCAGCTTAATGGATTATCTGAGCATGTTGGCGTCTACTGATGGTGAAAGAAGGGATGTATGCTCAAGCGCGATGAGTCACGTTCCACGGTATCACTCTTCGACCGCACAACTCATCCGCCTGATCGCGTATTGTTGGTGACGGTCATCGGCTTAACCGCTTTTGGGCTGGTGATGGTCTATAGTGCCAGCTTTGTTGATGCAGCGGTCTTTTACGGTAATCCATTCTACTATGTGTTGCGTCAAGCAGTAGGGTCGCTTATCGGTTTGGGAGCACTGTGGTTGATGCAGCAGATCGATTACCGTATCTGGCAGCGCTATTCGATCCAGTTGATGGCGATCGCAATCATTCTTCTTGTCAGTGTCTTGTTACTACCGGCCAGTATCACCGAAGTGAATGGATCGCGCTCATGGATTCGCTTCGGTGAAGGATGGCTCGGTATTTTCAGTATCCAACCGGCAGAGTTTGTGAAACTGGCGATTATCATCTACTTCGCCCACTGGCTCTCGCGGCGAAGTCAGCGATTAGGTAATGTAGCCTATGGGTTGGCGCCATTTGCCGTGATCCTTGGTTTCATTTGCGGCCTGATCATGTTACAACCCGATTTGGGAACAACGATTATTATCTTACTCATTGGCGGAACGATCTTCTTTGCCGCCGGTGCTAATCTGTGGCACGTCACCGGTGCTGCTCTGCTTGCAACGGTCGCTTTCTTCGCCCTAATAGTAACGTTCCGCAGTGGACGCTGGCAAGCCTTTCTCGATCCGTGGTCACGGGCAGGCGCCGAAGGGTATCAGATCATTCACTCACTTTACGCATTGGGAAGTGGTGGAATCTTCGGTCAGGGGATCGGAATGAGTCGACAAAAGCACCTCTGGCTACCACAGCCTCATACTGATACAATTTACGCAATTATCGGTGAAGAATGGGGGTTACTTGGAACGCTAGCTGTGCTCGTCGCGTTTCTGATCATCGCAGTGCGTGGATATCGCATCGCTGCGCGTGCTCCTTCACCGTTTGCTGCGTTAGTAGCTGTTGGTATTACGTCGTGGATTGTGTTTCAAGCGTTTGTCAATATCGGAGTAACGGTGGCGCTTATTCCGTTTACCGGTTTGACCTTGCCATTTCTGTCATACGGTAACTCGTCGTTAATCAGTTGTCTGATGGCCACCGGTTTATTGTTGAACATCTCTCGCCATGTCGATCAGTCATCAACCGATAACTCAAGTGCAGTCTCCACCTCCCGTATCGGCCAGGCTCCGTCTCATTCTTTCGGGTGGCGGCACTGGCGGTCACGTCTATCCGGCGCTGGCAGTCGCCCACGTGCTCGCTGATCAGGCGCAGGTTGTGTATGTGGGGAGCGTCGGTGGAATGGAGGAGCGGATTGTAGCGCGTGAAAGTCAACTTCCGTTTCGCGCTTTACCAGCCGCCGCCGTGCGTGGTCGCGGGCCGCTAGGAGCGATGCGTGCACTCATCACGCTGGTACGGGGCGTGATTGTGGCCGGGCAACTGCTGGCACGAGAGCGGCCAGCAGCGATCTTGGGTACTGGTGGTTATGTGTGCGTGCCGCTCTTCGTGGCTGCTAAGTTGCAGCGTGTACCAACGATGATTTATTTACCGGATGTTGTGCCCGGATTGGCTGTGCGCGTGTTGAGTCGGATCGCCGATTTGACGGCGGTTAATGTCAGCGATTCGTTGCCACGGTTAGGGTTGCACGAGGGTGATCGCCGGGCACTGGTATCTGGTTATCCGGTGCGATCTGAATTATTGACAACCAATCGTGAAGCGGCCCGGGCTGCATTCGGTATCCCATCCGACCAGACTGTCCTGCTGGTTTATGGTGGTAGTCGAGGGGCACGTAGTATCAATCGGGCTATCGCCACACTGCTGCCAATATTATTGCCGCTCTGCACCATTATTCATGTGTGTGGGCGGGAAGGCGATCAGGGATGGTTAGAAGAAACGGCAGCACGTCTCGATCCGATGTTACGTGCTCGTTACCTGCTCTTCCCCTACCTTGAGAGTGGGCAAGCCCGTAGTATGAGCGCTGCACTTGCGGCTGCCGATGTGGCAGTGTGTCGTAGTGGCGCCTCAACCCTGGCTGAGTTACCGGCAGTTGGCCTGCCGGCAGTGCTGGTACCGTACCCGTATGTGCACCAGGATGAAAATGCCGATTATCTGGTTCAACGGGGCGCAGCCCTGAAGGTAGCTGATGATGCGATGTTAGGTGATGGGGCGCCGGAGGCCGGGCCGTTGGCGCAGGCAGTGCGACAATTATTAATCGATCACGAGATGAGGAGGCAGATGGCGGTACGTAGCCGTGCGCTGGCTCGACCGGAAGCGGCGCAAACGCTGGCCGCGGCGCTAATGGAGCTTGCCATGAGGAGTTCAACATGATGGAGCAGTGGATGGTCATCCCTTTAGCGCAGACGGGCATTACGGTTAATTTGAACGGTTTTACGCTATTGTTTATTCTGATGGCATTAGGTGGCTATGTCGGCTACCAACAGGGTCTGCGAAATCTACTCACTCTCGCGCTCTGGACGATCATCGCGTATATCGTTTGCGTCCAGGGTGGCACGTTCCTGGTAGATGTTATCAATCGGCTATGGATTAATGCCCCTCGCTTTATTGCATTCTTGATCGGCAATGATCCGACGCTGGTAGCACCGCTTGATCCGCTTATTACACCGGGGTTTCAGGTACCGCTCTTCTTTCGGATCATGGCGTTTATCGCATTGATCCTGTTGGGAAAGTTTCTTGATAGTAAGGCTGCCTGGAAGGGACCGCCCAAAGAGCGTTTGGCGCGTCCGTTGGGGTTATTCGTGGGGGCTTTCATTGTTCTGCTGTGGACCAACGCCGCGGTGGTGTTTTGGCGCGAGTTTGTGAATGGCGGCGGCATCTTTGAAGGGCCAGTTGCGCTCTTTCTCAATACATTACCCGATGTCAGCATTCTCTTACCGTCGTTGATCGCTATTTTCTTTATGATTTTAGGGTTGCTTATTTTATTTAACTTTCCAAAGGTCTGGAAGCCGTGAGTCATTATCACATCATTGGGATTGCCGGCGCCGGTATGAGTGCAATTGCGCACCTGTTGCTGGATCAGGGTCATACGGTGAGCGGTTCGGACCTCACCGCTAATCGGGCCACCGCAGCGCTCCAAGAACGCGGAGCGCAGGTTTGGCAGGGCCACGATCCGTCGTATGTGCGGGGAGCAGATTATGTGCTGGCAACGGCTGCTATTCGTGGCTCCCATCCTGAACTCGATGCCGCAGGAGCGCTGTCTATTCCACGCTTGAGCCGGGCCGATCTGTGGCGCATGTGGTCTGCCCAGCGACCGGTGATCGCAGTTGCCGGTACCCACGGCAAAACGACAACTAGTGCGCTTACCGCGCTGGCCCTGCGTGGAGCCGGGGTCGAGTGCGGTTTTCTGGTCGGTGCGGAAGTTCCAGCGTTAGGAGGTAGTGCGCAATGGGGTGATCCAACGGCGCCGCTGGTGATCGAGGCTGATGAATATGATCGCGTTTTTCTGGCATTGACACCGGCAATGGCGATTATTACCAATGTTGAGTGGGATCATCCCGATATTTACCCAACTGCGGCAGAGTATGCCGCTGCCTTCGCAGCCTTTGCCAAACAGGTACGCGATCCGCGTCGCCTCATTCTCTGCGCCGATGATCCTGGTACACGTGCGTTGGCCGAGAACAGCGAAGCCCGTCTGTACGGGATTGATGAGCGTGTCGCAACCGATCCGGTGTCCTGTCGGCTGGCTCCACTCGACTGGACAGCAAGTGGGGTGCAGGTGACGCCAGATGGTCAACAGTTTGATCTCTGGTATTACGACCGACGCACTTTTGGTCGGCGGTTCGCCACAACGGTGCGCCTGACAATTCCCGGTGATCACAACGTACGCAATGCAACGGCAGCCCTGGCCGCAACAGCGTTGTGGGGGGCGGATCTCAGCGCAGCAGCTACGGCATTGACCAGCTATCGCGGTAGTAGTCGGCGTTTTGAGTGGCGGGGTGAGATTGCCGGGATAACGCTGATCGACGATTATGCCCATCATCCGACCGAAGTACAGGCTACGCTTGCTGCAGCCCGGCAGCGTTACCCTGACCGCCGCCTAATTGTCTATTTACAACCCCATACGTTTAGTCGCACGCGCAGCCTTTGGGCGCAATGGCCAGCAGCGTGTCAGGCAGCGGCAATGGTGTTGGTTGGTGATGTCTACCCGGCTCGTGAACAGGGTGATCCGGTTGCCCTGGCGATGGCGCTGGTTGAACATCTGGTTGCACACGGGGTAACGGCGCGCTATGCCGGAAAACCGGCGGACGTGGCTATCGTACTGCATTCGCTGGCGCAACCCGGCGATGTGATCTTGACGCTGGGCGCTGGGGATAGTGATCAGGTATCGACGTTGTTTATCGCGCAACAACGCACCGCGCAACAGGAGGTGTAAGGTGCCCGCTCTGTTATCGATACCATTGCGCACCGATGAGCCAATGGCGCGCCATACCTCGTGGCGAGTTGGCGGTTTGGCGCGTTATTACGCTGAACCAGCAACTCCCGCCGAGGCGATAGCGCTGGCAACCTGGGCCACCGATCAGCAGCTTCCGCTGATCTGGATCGGACGCGGCACCAATCTGTTGGTGCGGGATGAAGGATTTGCCGGCGTGATTGCTGTTTACCGTGGGCAGCGCTGGGAACTGCACGATCAGGGTGAGAGTGCCGAACTGTGGATCGAGGCAGGTGCGCCAATGGCCGGTACTGCCCGTCGGCTCGCAGCAATGGGATGGGCGGGACTGGAATGGGCAGAGGGTCTGCCCGGAACGGTAGGCGGTGCGATTGTCGGTAATGCCGGATGCTACGGCGGCAATGTTGCCGGTCAGTTGATTGCAGCCGAGTTGTTGATGAATGGCTGCGAACGGGTAGAATGGTCGTCCAACGATCTGGCGTATACCTATCGCGAGAGCATTCTGAAACAGATGCAGCATACGCCGCTGCCGCCACTTGTGCTTGCCGGTCGGTTTCGTCTGCAACGAGCCGATCCGGCGGTACTCACCGCACGTATGGCGGCCATCGCCGCGGAACGCAAACAGAAAACACCGGCGGGAAGTTCGTGTGGAAGTGTCTTTAAAAATCCACCAGGCGATTTTGCCGGGCGTCTGATCGAAGCAGTTGGTTTGAAGGGTGCTCGTATTGGTGATGCCGAGATTAGTCCGATCCATGCAAATTATATCGTGAATCACGGTCAGGCGCGGGCAGCCGATATTCTGGCCCTTATCGACCTGGCCCGTGCAACTGTCGCCGAGCGATTTGGCATTACGCTTCAGCTTGAAGTGCGGATCATTTAAAAGATGGTGAATAAAAGTCGAAAAGTGATCTTCATGAACGAAATCGTTAGTAGAATTTTTTGAATCATTTCGTTTTTTCAGATAACGATCATCTTATCGATCGTTAAACATCACAGGGGAGGCGGCGAATGATCAGGCCGATCACGATTGCCATCATATTCGGCGGACAGAGTGGCGAACATGAGGTGTCGCTGGTATCGGCGCATGCGGTGATGAGCAACTTCGATCCACATCGCTATCGTATCGAAGCAATAGGAATTGGGAAAGACGGACGTTGGTGGCATGGGCCGGGAGCGTTGGCTAAGCTGATGGCCGAAGCCGATCCTGCCCGTTTGCCGGCCAGTGCAGCTCAGGTTGCAGCAGGGCCGGTTCGTGAGCTAGGACGAGTCGGAATGCCAGGTTGGGAATTGCCGGCGTGTGATGTTGTCTTTCCCGTCTTGCATGGGCCGTATGGCGAGGATGGCACAATTCAGGGTCTGTTAGAACTGGCTGGTCGGCCTTATGTGGGTTGCGGAGTGGCTGCCAGTGCCGTAGGGATGGACAAGGGCTTGATGAAGGCCGCTTTTACCGCTGCTGGTTTACCGGTACTACCGTGGCTGCTCATACGCCGCAGTGAACTTACCGATATAGTCGCCCTCTGCGAACGGATAGAAGCAGTGCTGCATTTTCCGATGTTCGTCAAACCGGCCAACCTGGGGAGTAGTGTAGGAGTAAGTAAGGTTCGTCATCGTGCCGAGTTAATTGCCGGCTTGCAAGAGGCTGCGCGCTATGATCGTCGGATCATTGTCGAGCAAGGCATTGCTGCCCGCGAAATTGAGATTTCGGTGTTAGGCAACGAACAGGTTGCAGCCAGTATTCCCGGCGAAATTATTCCTGCTGGTGAATGGTACGACTATCACGCCAAGTACATTGATGGCGGCTCGCAAACGATTGTTCCGGCTGAACTCAGTCAGGCCCAGATTGCCGAGGTGCAAGCATTAGCCATTCGTGCCTTTCAGGCAATTGACGGCGCCGGCCTGGCGCGGGTCGATTTTCTCCTCGACCGCGAGCAGGGAACCCTCTGGTTGAATGAGGTTAATACGATGCCGGGGTTTACGCCGATCAGTATGTATGCCAAAATGTGGGCCGCCAGTGGCTTGCCGTATCCGCAGTTACTTGATCGATTGGTTGAGCTGGCCCTTGAACGGCCTGGCAGGTCTAGCTGATAGTTGTTCGACAATCACAGGGTGAACATATGGAATACAATCCGCCAGATACCCGTAAACGACTCGCTGCCCGTCGTCGCCGGTTGAGTCAGCAGAGCACGGCCCCGGTTGTTCCCGGCTGGCGCTGGCGTCTATACGATGGCTTACGGAGTGGCCGGATTGTGAGTGGCGTTTTGTTTGTGATTAGTTGTAGTCTGCTCTTTTACGTGTTGTTTAGCAATCGGTTTAGAGTGCAGACGGTTGAAGTGGTAGGGGCCGAATTGCTCAGCCCAGAGCGGATTGTCGCCGCAGTTCCGCTCAGAGGGTTGCCGATCTGGTTGATCGATGAAGAGCAAGCTATTGCACCATTGTTACGTAGTCCATTTGTCGAACATGCCCGTCTGACGCTGAGTTTACCTGATCGTGCACGTATCGTTATCGTTGAACGACAACCGGCAATCTACTGGCGTAGTAATGGGATTGATTATCTGGTAGATCGGCAAGGATATGTCATTGAACCGGCCACAACACCGCCACCCGCCGATGCACTAGTAATTGTTGATACATCAAACCTCCCCGTTGAACCGAATATGCGGCTCGATAGTGATGCCATTATGCTTGCCCGCGAATTGGCATGGATGTTGCCGCATGACATCGGACTACAGCCAGCCCAAATTGGCTGGGATTTCGGATTAGGAGTATTTGTGCGTACTGCGCAGGATCAGATGATTGTGTTTGGTCGTAGTGAACATCTGAAACGTAAATTGACAATTCTCGCCTATCTACTTACCGATGGCACGGCATTTACCTATCTTGATTTACGGCCGGTTAACCCATTTTATCAAAATCGCACCGATGGTCGTCCGTGAACGATACCCATTGGTGACAGGTAGTGAGGATAATATGGCACGCACCATGGCACGCACCATTGTTGGAATAGATGTTGGCTCAAGTAAAATCTGTACCATCGTCGGCCAGGTTGGTGATGGACGACGGCTGAATATTCTCGGTGTTGGGATGGTGCCCAGCCGTGGGATCGACAAAGGTGTGGTTGTGAATATTGATGATGCAGCGACAGCAATTGAAGCGAGTCTGGAAAAAGCCGAGCGCGCCAGTGGTTGTCGCATCAACCAGGCCTTTGTCGGTGTGGCGGGCCGTCATATTTCGTCGCTCAATAGTCGGGGTGTGGCCGCTGTGCAGAATCCCGACGGGATTACCCGCCAGGACGTGGCACGGGCTATCGAAGCCGCGCAGTTGGTCGCCCTCCCAACACAACGCGAGATCATCCACGTTATTCCACGCACGTATGTGATTGACGGAAACGATGGGATTCGCGACCCGATAGGGATGAGCGGTCTGCGGCTTGAAGTGGAGACGCACATTATCACTGGCGAGGCGATGGCGATTCAGAATCTGATCCGCAGCGTTGAACGGGCCGGTGTCCAGATTGACGATCTGGTTTTGCAACCGCTCGCGGCAGCCGAAGCTGTACTGAGCGACGACGATAAAGAGCGGGGGGTGATGCTCATCGATATTGGCGGAGCGACCACCGATCTCGCCATTTTTGCGCAAGGCGGCGTGTGGCATACCGGTGTGATTCCCGTTGGCGGTCAGCATTTTACCAACGACATCGTTTACGTTTTACACACCCCGCCGAATACTGCCGAATATCTGAAACTTCGCTATGGCAGTGCAATAGCCGGTAATCCACCCGCGCCGGGTGATGAGAGCGATCTGATCGACGCCGAAACATTGACGGTCGGTGAAAAGCAGCAGATTAGTGCCCATTTACTGAAACAGGTATTACAGGCTCGGGCTGAGGAGTTAATCGAGCTGATCGTGGCCGAAGCCCGACGGAGTGGCTACGACGGGATGCTTCCCGCTGGGATTGTTTTAACCGGTGGTGGTGCTCAACTTCAGCGCTTCGATGAGCTACTACGGGATGATTTAGGGTTGCCGGTACGGATCGGGATTCCGGGTGGATTGGGGGGCTTAACTGATTCACTCGATTCACCGGCTTACGCGACTGCCGTGGGGCTTTTACGATGGGGAATACGCTACGGTGGGCGGCCACCTGAGACATCCTCATCTGATGATACGACTTCACTTTACGAGCGCTTCCGCCGCTGGTTGCGCGAATTACTACCATAATTCCCAATGTTAAGGAGGTTCGTCTATGGTTGATCGTAGCAGCAATAGCTTCTCGCTAGAAGACTTCGCTCAGATCAAGGTGATCGGTGTCGGCGGCGGTGGCAGCAATGCAGTAGACCGCATGATTGCCGCCGGTGTCCAGGGGGTTGAATTCATTACGGTTAATACAGATGTGCAGGCCCTGATGCACTCATTGGCCCCGGTGCGGATTCGGATCGGTGATAAGCTTACACGCGGCCTCGGCAGTGGCGGGAATCCGGTTATTGGTCAGAAAGCTGCTGAGGAGAATCAAGAAGACATTTACGAGCAGTTGAAAGGCGCGGATATGGTGTTTGTGGCTGCCGGTATGGGTGGGGGTACCGGTACCGGCGCCTCACCCATTATCGCCGGAATTGCCCATGACCTTGGCGCATTGACTGTTGGCGTTGTCACGCGCCCCTTCACCTTTGAGGGAAATCACCGTCGCAAGGTTGCTGAGGCGGGTATCGAACAGTTGCGTCCGGTGGTTGATACCCTGATCGTTATTCCCAATGACCGTCTGTTGCAAACGGCCAGCAAGAATACGACTTTCCAACAGGCATTTCAGATGGCCGATGATGTGTTGCGGCAAGGTATTCAGGGTATCTCAGACCTGATTACGCAGCGTGGCTTGATCAACGTTGACTTTGCCGATGTGAAGACCATTATGGCGCAGCAAGGTTCAGCGTTGATGGCGGTTGGCTACGGCAAAGGTGATACCCGCGCAATCGATGCAGTGAATCAGGCGATTGCTAGTCCCTTGCTCGAAGTAAGTATCGATGGCGCGAAGGGAGTACTCTTCAATATCACCGGTGGTGAGGATTTAGGCATTATGGAAGTTTACGAAGCGGCAGACATCGTCGCTAAGCAAGTTGATCCTGATGCCAATATTATTATCGGCGCGGTGATTGATCCAAACTTCCCTCCCGGTGAGATCAAGATCACGCTCATCGCCACCGGCTTTGATGTCAATCGCACCTCGAACGTTCAACGCACCCGGTCGTATCCGACAGCAGCAACAAGCACCGGTCAGGCCACCGGCCAGATCGGCGGTCAGGCCACACAACGGCCGCGCCAGCCGACACCAACAACACCAGCACAGACACCGCCAGTGCAGCCGGTACGTCCGACGATTAGCAATGATGATCTCGATATTCCGCCCTTCTTGCGAGGGCGCGATCGGAATCGTCAGCGTTAACATACCGGTCAGACGAGTATCAGTGCGTTCTCTCTCCTTCCTCTCGCCCCCGTTCGCTCCTCTGGTAGGAGCGAACGGGGGAATACTGTGCGCTGCGCGGTGTTTCCACGCTCAGACGGGGATGCGCCTTGCCCGTGCAACCACACCCTCAACGCAACGTGAACCCCAACATCAGAGCCAGGTCGCGTACCGTGGCCTGGGCGGCACTCACATCGCGTCCCTCCTGAGCGGCGTCAATGATCAAACCTGCCATCGCATGCAGGGTTGCCAGCACGGCTGGCGTATTCAGATCGTCGTTCATCTCGGCAATCACGTCATTGCATCCACGGCTGAGATCGAGTGGACTGTGTGTACCACTCGGTAGACTCAAAGCGTTACGGACATCGGCGGCATATTGCTCGTAGCGTGCGACAGCCTCGCGACGATAATCAAACTCCTCGCGGTAATGTTCACTGAGTAAATACCAGCGAATGGCATCCGGGTGATGGATCTGTAGTACGTCACGGACAAAGACCAGATTGCCGAGCGATTTACTCATCTTCTCGCCATCGAGCCAGACCAGACCGACGTGCATCCAGAAGCGGGCGAACGGACGTTTACCGGTAGCCGATTCGCTTTGGGCAATCTCGCACGAGTGGTGTGGAAAGATGAGATCGGCACCACCACCGTGAATGTCAATCTGATCGCCGAGGTAACGTTGCGACATTGCACTACACTCAATATGCCAACCTGGTCGACCTGGTCCCCATGGACTCTCCCACTTCGGCTCGTCGGGATTACCACGCTGCCAGAGCACAAAATCGAGCGGGTCACGCTTGTTGGGATCAGCAGGGTTGTTACCGCGTTGATTGGCAATTGCCAGAAGTTCGTCGTACCCCATCCGAGCCATACGGCCAAAATCGGGATCGGTTTGAATACTGAAATAGACGTTACCATCAACTACGTAGGCATGACCGAGTTCGATCAAGCGCTCAATGATCGGAATCATGGCCCCTACTTCTTCGCTTACTCGTGGAAAGAAGGTTGGCGGCAAGATGTTCAGACCGGCACAATCAGCACGTAATTGCGCGATCTGACGTTCGGCGAGTTCATCCCAACGCACACCGTCACGCCGGGCACGCTCGAAAAGCGGATCATCGACATCTGTCACATTCTGGCAGTAGCGTACCGTTGCCCCTTGCCACTGCAAATAGCGTACCAATACATCAAAGACGATGAACGTTCGGGCGTGCCCCATGTGTGTCGTATCATAGGGGGTTACACCACAGACGTAGAGAGTTACCGGTCGATCCGTTGGAATAGTAAAAGTTTCGCGTGTTCGAGATAATGTACTGAAGAGCTGCATAGGAGCTGTCCTTTGCTGGCGCCATTAGGTGGCATGTTTAGGTTTCATATAGTATGGTATCACTGATCGCCAGCAGCTTTGTCATTTTGTCTACGACGCTACGACTTTAGCAGCGAGCTTCGTGCTGTACAGGATGCTTCTCGCACTTGACAATCACCGAAGTGCTGAGAGAACCTTATCCTCGTTTGTCCACATCAGACCGAACGCCAATCGCGGATGATTAATGCGGAACAGAGAACGAGCCGATTACTGTCATTTTGCAAGTTTCTCGCCTGGCGTAGGTCTGAAAAACATCCGCTTACCTGATAGCAATGCTGCCTGTGCAAACCATGTTGGCGCACCGATCATGCTCCTCGACGCGATGGTAGGAGTAGGTTCTGTCTCCCGAAGTGCCCTTCGCTAGAAGGCATACCAAACGCAGCCAGAGGCCCATGCAGGGTAGTTGTTGCTCCTCACCTCTGCAAGAGCTTACGGTTTACAAATCGGCCATTCGAGTAGTCCCGCGATCCCAGCGCGGCCAGGTTTGCTCACCTGCTAATGCACAGACGCAGCGCTGCTGCACCTCGACCGAATAGGTCGGATAGGCGCTCTGTGACTATCGGCTTGCATCCATCACCGAAGTGCATCCGTCACGAAGTGATGATGGATGATTCGGATTGGCGCTGAGCGACGAAAGATGATACTAGGCGAGGTATGCACCATGCGGGCCGGAGGCCCGCGCACCTAGGTGACAGAATCATCGTCTCACGGTCCAACGGATGAAACCCATCAATGGATGCACAGGCGTAGCGTTGCTGCACCCTGACCGATGCATGCCGATGCACGAGTGCAGCCGCTGCGCTGCTCTTAAGTTGCGTTCTGCGTCACATAGTGACACCCTTACGGTGCAACTACCGGCACGAGTGCTGCCACATCAGGAGCCACCTCGAGCACAGTTGCCGACATCCAACCACTTTGACCATCGCTGAGGCGCACCATATACCAGTTGGCACGTTGTCCTTCCAGTACCACCTCCGTATTCGCCGGCAACACAGTAATGACCTGAAACGATGTTCCCGGCCCGCGGCGTACATTCGCTTCCACCCGAACCCGACCGCGTAGTGGGTTAACTGTTGGAGGAGGGGTTGCTGATGGCCCTAGCACAATGATCACCGATGTACGAACCGGTTCGGGGGTGATGGGTGTGACGGTAGGCAAACGAGGAATAGTAGGAAATGGGCTAGGGGTAGGTGGGAGAGCGGCGGCCAGATCGATACAGCCCGCAAGTATGAGTAAACATCCCAACCACAACCAGCAACTGAGTAGAAATAGTATTCGTAGCTTCATAGGCTTACTCACTATTAGTCTTTATCGTATCTGTATCATAGCAGGTTCAACTTTGACATGCATGCATACCATCAATACGAATGGGATGCTGATGCACAGTTGTTATTCCGAGCGAACGTGATGAAGCCCATTCTTTGTTTCGAGGCAACCTGATTTCAGGTACCGTTGGTAAACTGATGCGGGCAGATTGGGAATCCGCCTCGACCGGTGCGGTGGGTGTCACCATTGGAGAGGATCATCATCAACAGATCGCCATACCTGCGCTTGAACAGGTTTTGACGATAACAAAGAGCGTCTGTGTAAATGCACAGACGCTCTTTCGGCTTGGTCGGGGCGAGTGGATTTGAACCACCGACCTCCGCGACCCGAACGCGGCGCTCTACCAGGCTGAGCCACGCCCCGCTGTCATTTGTTGTGGTGCCGAAGGTGGGACTTGAACCCACACGGGGGTTGATCCCCAACGGTTTTTGAGACCGTCGCGTCTGCCATTCCGCCACTTCGGCGTAACCAAGCAGATTATAGCAGTCAATAGGTGGTTCGTCAAGGCGAAGAGCGCCGCTTTTGAGCTTTTCAACGTTCTCGCCCGACCTGGCAGACGTGAGGAGAGGTGAGAGGCACGAGGAGTGAGCGGAGTGTCCGCAGCGTGGGCAAAGGCGCACTGCTTCCTGAACCGAGGTGATCTCCGGCCAGGCTGCTGGTCGCGTGCCGATGATGCGTGTGCGCGTATGGTCGGGGTGGGTTCCCAACCCGTCCGCTGTCCAGCATTCCTGCCCAACGTGGGCCGTCGGCCCCGCTCGCAGGTGGGCACGGGGATGGAATCTGCCTCCACCGATCACTTCTCACGCCTCTTCACCCCTTCCTATCAGGCAGGGAAAGAACGTTGAATCCTCATCGTTCAGATACACATCGCTCTTGTGCAGTGTAGTATAATTGCCCTGGTATCAGTATTAGCAGCAAAATACCATGCTTATGCTCGACCGGCTGCCAGACAATCTGACCATCCAGGGAACCACCGATGCGTATACGGTACTCAACCTCATCGGTCGTGGTGGCATGGGGGCCGTTTACCGTGTTCGCCGAGTGAGTGACGGCAGTATCTGGGCCTTGAAAGAGATGCGCCCGCTCGATGAAACGAATACGGAAGAGCTGGCCGAAGCTCGTCAACTCTTTCTGCAAGAGGCAGAACTTCTGCGCTCACTCTCCTTTCCCAATTTGCCGGTCGTCATCGATCTCTTCGTCTATGAAGGTCGTCCCACGATGATCATGGAATTCGTGCCCGGTAAGACGCTCGAAGCCATGATTCGTGACGCCAACGCACCAATGCTCGAACAGCAGGTGATCGGCTACGGCATTCAGCTTTGTCGGGTATTGCACTATTTGCATACCCGCCAGCCTCCGATCATTTATCGCGACATGAAGCCATCGAACGTTATTGTCACGCCAGATGGCGTTCTGAAACTTATTGATTTCGGTGTGGCGCGCAGACATAAAATTGGGAAAACAAAAGATACCATCGCGATGGGATCGGCCGGCTATGCGCCACCTGAGCAGTATGGTCGCGGTCAAACTGATGCGCGTTCGGATATTTACGCGCTCGGTGCAACAATGTTCCATCTGCTGACAGCAGTACCACCGGTACCGTTACAGCCACCACGTCGCGGTGATATTACGCGCATCAATCGTTCGGTTACCCCAGAGACCGAAGCGATTATTATCCGGGCAATGGACCTAGAGCGCGAAAAGCGTTTTGCCAGTTGTCTGGAATTGGAGCAAGCATTGCACAAACGCTTGAAGACAGCGTATGTCGATCCAACGCTCCGGATGACACCCTTACCACCATCTCAGCCATCTGCGCCGTCACCATTATCTCAGACGCCTCAAGCTGCCCATCCGTCGCCGACACTGGCTGCTGAAAGTGGTATTGTTTGTGAACAGTGCGGTCGTTTGAACAAAAAGCAAGCACGGTTTTGTGCTGGCTGTGGCACAGCGTTGCCCACCAGCACACCAGTAGCAGCGACCCTTCAGAAGCCCCCTGCACGGCTGATTGTACGCTCGCCCTACCGGACCTGGGAGGTTGTCCTTGATCGTTCGCCGATACGGATCGGACGACGCGATCCGCGGCGAACCCATTTTCCTGAAATTGATCTGGCAGAACACGACCGCGGGATTGCTTCGCGGTTGCACGCGATTATTGAATGGCGCGGCGATCACTATATGCTTACCGATCAAAAAAGTACTAATGGGACGCAGATTAATGGTAGGGCTATTCCGCCAAATGTGCCACAACGTCTGCAATCCGGTGATCAAATTAAGATCGGTGAGGTGGAGATGGAGTTTCAGTGGAACTGAAGGTACTTATCTTACGTGCTCCTGGTATCAATCGGGATGCCGATGCTGCGCTGGCTTGTGAGCTGGCCGGTGCCCAGCCTGAACGGATTCACGTTAATCGCTTGATCGAAGGTTCGATCCGGCTGACCGACTATGCGATGTTGGTTATTCCTGGTGGTTTCTCGTATGGCGATCATTTGGGAGCCGGACGGTTGCTGGCGGTTGATTTAATTCATCGCTTGGGAGAGGAACTGGAACGATTTGTGGCTGATGGTCGTCCCGTGATTGGAATCTGTAATGGTTTCCAGGTGCTGGTGAAAGCGGGGTTGCTCCCTGGCCCGCTTCGTCAGCCACCACGGGTCACGCTGACGACGAACGAATCCCATCAGTTTGAATGTCGGTGGGTTCAGCTTGAAGCAGTAGCGAACAGTCGCTGCCTCTTTACCCGTGGGATAGAACACCCCCTTGAGGTGCCGGTAGCTCACGGTGAGGGACGGATCGCCGTGCGCGACGAAGCAACTCTGATCGAGCTAGAGAGTAACGGCTTGGTTGCCTTGCGGTACCTCGGTGATGGGTATCCCGCCAATCCAAATGGTTCCCCACACGCGATTGCCGGTCTGTGCAATGCGCAGGGTAATGTGCTGGGTTTAATGCCGCACCCCGAAAATGCTGTGCTGCCCCACCAACATCCGCGCTGGACACGTGAACCGACCCGGCATGAAGGTGATGGTTTGCAGATTTTTCGCAATGCAGTGCGCTATGCTGCTTCATTGTAAGCGTCGCCATATGTTGACGTCGGTTACGATGCGCTAAATCATTGATTTGGAAACTTACAATTCTTACGCCTCGCCTGCCGCATAGTGCTCGCGTCATCTGCGATGCACTAGATCATTGATTTGGAGAAAGTATGGTGCTCTATCCACCCGACGACCCGTTCTTGATCAGTTTTACCTTGTTCGGGTTGCCGATAGTTATTCGTTGGTATGGCGCTATTATCATGACCGGTGCGCTGATTGCGGCGCTACTCGCTTCACGACGAGCGGTTGCTCGTGGTTACCATCCCGATCACGTTTGGAATCAGTTGATGTTGGGGCTCATTCTTGGGATTGTCGGCGCTCGTATCTACTATGTTGCGTTTGAATGGGAACGATTTGCGCCGAATCCATGGAGTGCGTTGAATCTGACAACTGGCGGGATCGCGATTCACGGCGCGATTATCGGTGCGCTTCTCTCGACGGTTATCTATACGCGATATGCCAAATTGCCGTATTGGGATTGGCTCGATGTCTGTGTCCCTGGTTTCTTGCTGGCGCAGAGCATTGGTCGCTGGGGTAATTTCTTTAACCAGGAAGCGTATGGCCGGCCAACCGCTTTGCCGTTCGGGCTACGCATCGATCCAGAATACCGCCTTCCGCCGTACAACGATTTAACAACGTATCCGATCACCACGCTTTTTCACCCGACTTTTCTCTACGAGTCGATCTGGAATCTGCTCGGCGTCGGTGTCCTGTTATGGCTCGATCGTCGCTTTGGACGTCTGGCGCCACCTGAACAGCGTCGCCTCAAGCCGGGTGATCTGCTGTTTTTGTACGGAATTATCTATTCAAGCGGACGGTTCTGGATCGAAGGCTTACGGGTCGATAGCTTATGTGCGAGCGGCATCGGTGGTGAGTGCGAAGGGAGTATTCGGGTTGCACAATTGGTCAGCATCACGTTGATCGTGCTCTGCGCAGTTCTGATCTATTTGAATCACCGCCACCCCTTCGCCGGGCAGAATCACGAGAATCACGTCGAGTCGTCTCCTTCAACAACCAAGTTACACCCGTAGCACCGTGGTTCGGTCTATCCCAACACCTAGGGGTGACCTCATCGCCAGGTCGCCCCTTATCACCGTCATTCTCATAGATAGCGCAGTACATTTATATGAATCTCGTTACTTGCCGCACAACTGTTCGTACAGGCGTCGAAATCCCTCTCCTAGCGGCCCGTACCCGAAATGGGTAACGACTTTGGCCCGACCGTGCTCGCCAAAACGACGCCGTAACTCGGCATCTTCACCAAGGATACGCACCTTCTCGGCATAACCAGCAACATCATCGCGGGCAACGAGAAATCCGTTCTCGCCATCATCAACGACTTCGGGCAATGCTGACACATTCGTGGTAACAACGGGGCGACCGCATGCCAGTGCCTCGGCGGGCGCAATCCCAAAACCCTCCAGACGGGAAGGGAAGAGGAGGATGTCGCAACTCTGGTAAGCCGCTACTAGTCCATCGCGATCCGGCGAACCGATCGGGATCATGCGGGGATGAGGTGATCCGGTATCACGCCCCTGAAAGCCACCGGTGTAATACAACACATAGTCGGTGGGAAGTAAATCCATAATGCGCGGCAGAAGATCAAACCCTTTGCGGCGAGTTCGATTGCCGACAAACAACAGCCGAATCCGTGCCTCACTCGGCGGTAAACCGTCATCACGACGCTGCATACCCGGTGGCGGTACAAAGACATCAGTGTCAATTCCATCGTAAATGAGCACTGTATCGCGACGACCGTAGGTCGCTTCGACCATTCGTTGGGTAAAGCGACTAACGCAAACCACGGCATCGGCATACGCAATCGAGAGGCCATCGTAGCGCGACTCGATCAACCGGTAGAAGAGCCGTTGGGTGAATGAACTGTACGGTTGCAGGTCGGGATCGGTCGTCAGGTGATGCACTGTTGTCACGACTGGTCGGTCATAGCCACGCAGGCTAAAAGCCACTCGTGAGCGGCCCTGCACGATGTCAAAACGTCGTACTACATCTGCTGGCAGAGCACGTGGAATAAGCATTGGGAGAAAGTTGTACAGTTCAGGAAGACGAACCAGTTCAGGATGCAGTCCGGCACGGCGAGTCGCACGGGTGATGTTCTGAATACCAAAATCAACCCCACCACGACCCAAGGGCGAGATGTAGAGTGGTCGTAACATATCAGTAAGCAATTCTGGTCACAACAATAACTGGCTCTATGACAAGGAACTCTCTGCTTTACGAAAACGCGAGGAATACAGTTACAGTGCGAGACGATTGTCGTATCATCAGTTCACCAATAATCAGCACAGAATGGCGGCAAGCCATCGAGTGCTGCTTCGAGGAGCAGCAGCGCCTGACGTTGTGGAGCTGCCAGCAGGCCAAAAGCAACCGCAGTACGTGGCCGCAGATAGCGGCTGAGCAGTTGACTGAGGGTTGCGCTCGTGCAGGCGAGATCAGCTTCACCGGGTCCGAGTCGGCTCACGGTTGCTTTCCCTTGCTGCCACTCGATCAGGTAGCGCCCAGCGTTATCGGGCAGCCACTCGTCAGCGATCTGGATCGTCAAATGACCAGTCGTTGTAGCGGTGAACGGATATTCGGTCAACAGTTGCGCCACATCAAGCACACGCTGCATAAAGAGCGGTACGACCGTCGTTGGTACCGGTGCTGGCAATAGTGCGTTCAGTGGCGCATCAATCGGCGTTGGAATCTCAGCGACAACGATCTGGTCGGCATGACGGGCAAGAAACACAAAGAGTTGCGCCCGCGCCGTTGGATCAAGGGCAACAATGTCGCGGCAAACAATGCGGTCACCAGCTTCGTGCCGTTCAAGACGATAGATCAGATAGGAGCGTCCACGACCCTGATCATCACGCCAGATGAATGCGTGATACGGTTCACCACTCCAGGTACGCAACACGTCCACCCGCCACCAGTTCTGATCGCGCACCAGCGGGCCATACCGTCCGCGAAGCGCACCACGATAGATCGCATCAAGCTCCTCAATCTGGTCGGGGCCAACGGCGACATACGTACTGGCTTCTGCCTGAAAGGCACGCAGTTGGCCGGGTGTCGGTTGCACTAGGCGCCGTTCACCGGCCAACGCCCACCCCAAACGATGGTAAAACTCGTGACGGAACGGGTAAAGGAGCGCCAGTACGGCCCCTTGTTCACGCAACTCGGTGCAGGCAGCCCGAAGCAACTGTTCAGCGTAGCCACGCCGTCGATGCTGCGGCCAGGTCGCCACGCTGCCAATCGCTCCTACCGACAGTGCACCATTACCGGCCTGCATCTGAAACGGCATGATCTGCAACTGCGCAACCAGCTCACCATGGACAAATAACCCACGCAGTTGCGCAATCACTTCCGGCGTGTAGCGGCCACGGTGGTACTGGCGGGCAAACGCATACCTGTCGAGTGCCCAAAACTGCTCGAATTCGGCTGATGTTAGTGCACGATACTCTATCATGAGCGCGGTTTTTCAACGAGAATGAAATAACTACCACAACGCATCCAGCCAAATAGCCAGAGATCAAGTTCCATCAACAGAGTCACGGCCAGTAGCGCATAATAGACCGCTCCCTTCTTGCGTAATCGGTTGCGCATCCGCTGGCGGGCCCTAATTTCACGCGCTGCACCGGCACTGACGTTGCTTGGCGTCGCATTTGTCGCTGTACGACTACGGGTGCGCCCAATGATGGCCTCACCCAACTTCATCAACACATGCTCAACAAAGGTAGTGAAGAGGCTGTTCCAGAAAATGACCTTCACCGGGCGTAAACCGGCACGTTCAAATGCAGCCAGCACATCTTCCCACGTTTCCAGGGCTTTAATATGATCTGACTTGCGGAGTTTCTCGCGCTCGAAATCGTAGACGCCGGCTTTAACGAACAGACGGCCAATATGACGGCTAATGTCAATCAGCGGCTGGATTGGTGAACGTTCGCGGGTATTGGAAAAGGCCATCATCCGCCCGCCAGGTCGTAATACTCTAGCCGTCTCGGCCAGATACGTATCGATCACCGGCAATGGAAAGTGTTCGAGGATGTCAATTGCGAATACCTTATCAAAACTACCGTCGGCGAAGGGGAGCAGACGCGAATCAGCTTTCGTAAGTGTAACGGTACGTACTGCCTCATCAGCAAAGAGGGTTGCCGGATCAGACCCGACCATCAACCCGACATATTTCGCGTTCCAGACCGCATGTTTTGCTGTGCCACATCCGTTATCGAGCACAACATCGCTTGTCCGCCAGCGCATCAGCCGCCGGAGCGTGCGGTCGCGAACACCGGCAGCCAGTAATGGCGGCGCCAGTTCACGATAGTCTAGCTCAGCAGCAAGTTGCTCTTCGTCACTGACGTACTTCGAGACGTAATCAAATTCGGTACCGCGTGGCATCAGGTCGATATACCCATCGCAGAACGGATAAAGAGTCTGACAACGTGGACAACGCACCCCTTGTGCTTCAAGAATGAGAGGTCGTACCCGACAGGTAGGACATTGCAATAGCGAAAAAATTCGTTGGTTAATCATAACGATGGTGCAATCCAACGCCGATTGATTTCAGCAGCGAGGATACTATCAAAGAGTAAAAGAAAAAGACCCTGCACGAGAATACCGGCGCCCATCCCGCGCCGGTCGGCGCGGTCGCCAGCCCGTCGCAACAACCATAATCCACTCCCGATATAGAGCAGATCAAGACCAGCATTGATCAACAGGAGATTGCGCAAGCGTTCAGCCGCAGCATGGGCCTCTGCCTCATCAATATCACCAATAACCAAGTCTTCAGCCTTGAGCAGGGCTTGCCGGCGACCAGCTTTGGCTAACAGCCAGTCAACAGCTCCCCAACCGATAGCCTGCAACCCAAAATGACGCCAGAAGCCAGGAAGCAAAGCAAGCACCGCACCACCAATCACGCTACCAAGACCCCACTGCTCAAGCGGCTTCAGAGCGTGGTATTGAAAAGAGAAGAAGTTGTTGTTCATAGGACTATCTTACTCGTTCAAGCGAACCCTCTTATTATCACTTGGGATTAGTATACACGGAATGTCAGAGTCGGTGAGCAGGGTAAGACTGCTCTCCGTCTTCATCCTACCCGGCAGTGGCAAAGTGAGGAAGAGAAAAGAGAGCAGGGGGGAGTTCCATACCTGTCCGCAGCGCGTGTTTTCCCCCCTACCTCCCCCCAGCCCCTTGATGCTGCTACCTGAAGTGCGGAAGGGCAAGTGTAAGGGAGATTGGCAGCCCGCCTACTCTGGCGCGTTCTTAGAGGATGATCAAAAACCTGGGCTAGTGATGAGTCTCGACTATGACATCGCTATAATGTTCAGGAAAATGGTGGCAGGCAACGCATGCGTCTCCGCTACGCGATGGAAAAGGGTTTTAACGGTTTCAGGGCCTGTACTACGGAGCGCGCCCTGGCGTTCCTCACCTTCCCCCTTGCCCCCTTCCTCTCCCACGCGGGGAGAGGAAGGGGGAACATGGGGTGCGAGAGCGACAGAATATTGGCAATCCCTCACGTAATGGTCGCACAGGTACGGTAGTTGCCCGATGAAAAATCTGGGTTTTTGATCAAGCTCTTAAAGCAGGCGTGAACCCACCGCTCACGGGGGCCTTGAGAATGATCGGGTGCCGATGCACTAACCGATAGGTTGCAGTTATCTGAAGGGAATGTTCAGACACACCCCAACCTACACGCGCATTACATCCCATACACCCCATACCAGGGCGATCATACCGGTTAACATAAGCACAGTAATCCAGATCACATCAGTATTAACCCAGGCGCGACGCAATACCTCAAGACCGACGATCCAGTATACGACCAGGGCGGCGACTGCCATCGCGAGAAACATGCCAGCCGTATGGACACCAACGGCCAGGAGCGCCGTTCCGAGCGAGTCGGTAAGCGCCGGATTACTGTGATGAACATGACCAGCATGGCTATGCGATGCCATTGGCGTCATTACCGCCAGAAATGGTGCCACCATCAGACCGGCGCCATGAGCAGTTGCCATAAGAAATGACCAAGAAGCCAGTTCTCGTGCGCTGGCGCGGAAGCGTGTTCGTGGATGTCGAAAACGAACCAGTAAGCGCCATCCACTAAAGAGCAGTAATATCACGCCAGAAAGGATCAGTAAGATGTCAGAAGGGAGCGTCTGACCAAGCAGGGCTACAACAAAGGCGGCCAGCGCAATTGCCGCTGCATGTCCGAGCGCAATTGGGCCAAATGCAGAGATAACAGCGCTGGCACGTTGCTCTTGCAACCCTAACCCAACAGCGAACAGCCAGCCCATAGCCGGATTTATGCCATGGAAGAGGCCAAGGCCGAACAGTGATACCCAGATTAGTGTAGTTGCCTGATCCAACGACTGCCTCCTCGTAGTTCGTCAGGCGAATCATGGAAAGCAGTACGAGTCGCTTGAAGCATCACCACCTTGCAAACGAATCTGATGCACGCGCTGCTCACCGAAGTCAACGAAGAAATTGGGATCGAACTGCATCCCACCTTCAGGATTCACGTCTACTTTTACCATCCAACCCCGAATACCGTCAGGATAAAATTGCTCATCCCAGGCTCGGTATAGCGAATTGGTAAAGTAGACCCGCTTTCCATCACGGCTCACCTCGACCATCTGTGGCCCACCGTTAAGTGGTTCGCTAACTGCCGGATGGCTAGCCCGGCGGACGATGCCGCCGATCTGCACAGTACCGGTCAGCCGCGGGTTAAACGGGTCTGATACATCATACTGATGCAACTCCCCTGTTCCCCAGCAAGAGACGTACAAGAAGCGGTCATCAACACTCAGGTTAATGTCGGTTACCAAGGGTGGCACTGCTTTAAATGGTTTCAGAATATCGGGTAGTTGCTCTTCGCTTGCCGGTTCGGCGGGGATGTCGATGACCTTTTTCAGATGCCAGGAACCATTATCGCGGTACCACAACCAGATTGATGCCGAGAGGTCTTTAAGGCTCACGACACTATTCATAAACCCGTAGGCCTTTGTCGGATCATGCGCTGGTCGTAATTCGAGCGCCATCTGATGTTCGGCGCCGAGATCGAGGGTCTGGAGGTGGCGACGGCGGTAGAGGTCCCAGATGTGGAGACGATGACCATACTTCCCAGCTAGGAGTTCATCGCCGAGTACGCCGCTCTCAACCATCCGTGGGGTTCCCCATTCGCTACTGATAAGGGTATCGTACCCTAAATGCCACCAGAAATCGTAGTGCAGATATTGATCGCCGCGATCAATCTCCCACCGTCCAAGCACTTCCAGGTTATCGTGATCGAGAATAAAAATGCCACCAGGACCCTCGCCCTCCGGCGATCCTAGGGCCGAGATGTAGATGCCGTCGGGGCCACAATGAACGGTGTGTGGTCGTGAATACCCTGTTCGTTCTGACAGCTCCGTCGGTTCAATGACCTTCACTACCTTCGGTTGTGTCGGATCGGGTTTCGTATCGAGAATGGTAATGTGCGAACTCCGAATGTCGGGGACAACCAGATAGCGTCTCTCAACATGCGGATGGGGGGCGTTCGGGCACAACATTGAACTGCACGCATTCCAACCAAAGTGATGCAATTCGCCGCCCGTATATGGCATCTCGGTCATACCGACAACTTTGCCGAAGGTGCTCGACTGTGGATCGACATCAACCACACACATCGCATCAGCCTGACCATTTGATTTCGGGTTGAGACGTACTACATAAGCGAGCTTCTCGGCGGGGGCTTTCACCGCCATTCGTGGTGAGGGATAGAATGTTGGGTCTGGGCGCCAGGTGACCATTGCAACCTCCTGTGTAGACTACGCTGTCATACGGGCATCGGTCTATGGTGCTGTTGATGGTTTGAGGAGAGGGATGATGTATTAGGCTATCGTTATCCGAACTATACTACGCCCTGCATTGAGAGTCAAGCATACCGGGAATGAGGGTGCGTCTCAATTTAGGGGCGAGTTGTAGACACGTGTCCACAGTTCATCGAAG
>JAGHYT010000037.1:0-33074 GCA_017743535.1 Chloroflexus sp. | reverse complement strand
CACCACCGAGTATACTGAGACTCTCTGTGTTCTCTGTGCCCTCTGTGGTGAATGATAAAATCGCGGTAGGGGAATTACACCACCGAGTATGCTGAGACTCTCTGTGTTCTCTGTGCCCTCTGTGGTGAATGATAAAATTGGAGTGTCCACGAACCAAAGGAAGGTCTTATGACAACAACCACTCACAAAGTTCCAACCCGTGCCGAAGTCCCAGAAGAGTATACCTGGGATCTGAGCCAGATTTTTCCTGATGTGAGCGCGTGGGAGCAGGAGTTGCAGGCCGTTGAGGCACGTGCCCAAGAGTTAGCAGCGCTACAGGGAACACTGACCCAAGGGCCTGCCCAGTTGCTGGCCGCGTTGACGCTGCGTGACGAGGTGGGACAACGGCTATACGCGCTGTATGTTTATGCTATGCATCTGAAAGATAGCGATAGCACCAACCCGGTTGGTCAGGGATTGGCTGAACGGGTGGGAAGTTTTGCCGCACGTGTTCAGGCTGCACTAGCCTTTATCGAGCCAGAGATACTCGCCATTCCTGCCACAACAATTGAAGAATGGTTGAATACTACCCCTGACCTGCACATCTATCGCTATGAACTAGAGAAATTAAACCGCCAACGTGCTCATATACGCTCGGCTGAAGTTGAGCAGGTGATAGCAGAGTTTAGTGATTTGGTACGCGCTCCTTATACAACCTTTTCGATGCTGACCGATTCGGATTTGCAATTCCCGACCATCGAAGATGAACATGGACAGCCAGTGCAGTTGTCGCATGCCCGCTACGGTCGGCTCATTGAGAGTCCAGACCGACGGGTCCGCCGTGATGCGTTTAAGGGTTATTACAGCGCATTTCTGCCATTCCGAAACACCATTGCAACGACGCTCGGTGCGGCGATTCGGGCGCACGTGATCGAGGCACGATTGCGTCACTATTCATCGGCGTTAGAGGCAGCACTGGCGCCAAATGAGATCCCGGTTGAGGTATACCATAATCTCATTGCAACGGTTGAGGCGAATTTGCCCCATTTCCATCGTTACCTGGCAGTGCGCCGACGCTTGCTTGGCCTCGATGAGTTGCACTTTTATGATCTATACGTGCAGCCCGTACCGGATGTTGAGCTGACAATACCGTACCAAGAGGCGTGCGATCTGATGCGAGCAGCGTTTCGTCCGTTAGGAGAAGAGTACGGGGCAGCGCTCGAGCAGATGTTCAGCCGGCGCTGGATCGATGTCTACGAGAACGTGGGTAAACGGAGTGGGGCATACAGTGGCGGTTCGTATGGTACGCCTCCCTACATTTTGCTCAACTACCAGGATCGTCTCCGTGATGTCTTCACGCTGGCCCACGAGTTGGGACACTCGCTCCATTCTTACTTCACGCGCAAGCATCAGCCATTCGTGTATGGCAACTACACCATCTTTGTCGCGGAGGTTGCTTCTACGCTCAATGAAGCACTGTTGACGCATTACATGCTGCAGAACAATCCTGATGATTCGTTGCGCCGACGCTTGCTGTCTCAACAGATTGAAGAGATTCGGGGGACAATCTTCCGCCAGACGATGTTTGCCGCGTTTGAGTTGTGGATGCACGAGCGCGCTGAACGTGGGCAACCATTAACGGCTGATGTGCTGAGCCAGCATTATCGTGACCTGGTTGCCCGCTACCATGGCCCCGAATTGCAGATTGATGACGAGCTGGCGTATGAGTGGATGCGGATTCCGCATTTCTACTATAATTTTTATGTCTATCAGTACGCAACCGGTATTTCGGCAGCCCTGGCGCTGAGCCGTCAGATTATCAGCGAGGGGCAACCGGCTATTGATCGGTATCTCCGCTTCTTGCGCAGTGGATCGTCGCGTTCTTCGATTGAGCTGCTGCGCGAGGCTGGTGTGGATATGACATCACCGGCGCCGATCCAGGCCGCGATGGATACCTTTGCTGGGCTAGTTGATCAGCTTGAGCAGTTGGTCGTGTAGTGCTACTGGGGTAAGCAGAGGGCGGGTTACGCACCCGCCCTGTCTATTTCAATGACCCCATACAGGAACTGTCGATCGCTTCGGTTATCACGATGACGGCTCTGAAGCCCAATCGCGAGGTTTGAGAAATTCGGCCATTGCAGCTTCAGGGGAACCAGGTTCAGGCTGATATTTGAATTGCCAGCGGGCTACTGGAGGGAGAGACATTAAAATCGCTTCGATGTTCCCGCCGGTTTGCAAACCAAAGAGAGTTCCCCGGTCGTAAATCAGATTGAATTCAACGTAGCGCCCACGGCGGTAGAGCTGCCACATTCGTTCACGCTCACCGTAGGGCGTGCTCATACGGCGACGCACGATGGGTAGGTAGGCATCGAGAATGGTCGTAATCCCATCGCGTACAAAGGCGAAGGCTCGCTCGAAACCATCTTCTCCACCAGGATGCAGGTCGTCGAAAAAGATGCCCCCAATACCGCGCATTTCGTTGCGATGTTTGAGGAAGAAGTAATTGTCGCAGGCAGCCTTCATCTCGGCATAACTGGCAATTGGATGACGATCACAGTAGTCACGGAGCGTTACGTGAAAGTGACGAGCATCCTCAACAAAGCCATAGTTGGGAGTCAAATCCATACCACCGCCAAACCACCAGTCCTCACCTGCTTCAAAGTAGCGAAAGTTGGCGTGGAAAGCGGGCACGTAGGGGTTGCGCGGGTGAAGCACCATCGAGATACCGGTCGCGAAGTACGGCTGACCACGTGTTGAAGGGCGGTGTTGCCAGATACTAGGTGGAACTTCGGCGCCATATACTGCCGAGACGTTAACCCCGGCCCGCTCAAACACGGCACCCTCGGTCATCACCCGTGCTGTGCCACCGCCACCACCAGGTCGTTCCCAACTCTCGGCTACGAAATGGCCGTGATTATCAATCTCCTCAAAAGCGGCACAGAGCCGACGTTGCCCATCGCGCATCAAGTCGTACACGATGGTGCGGGTATCGGTGACCGTCATACTATTGTCTCCTGCCTGTTGATCTAAGGTTTTTCAACGGCTACACAAGGGTCGCGAACGCTGCTTCCGCTGCATTGAGCGTCGCATCGATGTCGGCGGCAGTATGTGCTGTGCTGACAAAGCCGGCCTCAAATTGGGAAGGAGCCAGGTAGACACCACGTTCGGCCATTGCCCAGAAGAACCGGGCATAGCGTTGCGGATCGGCGTAGGCCTTTGCTTCGGCGTAGTTGGTGATCTGGCTGTCGGCCTGACGCAGGAAATAACAGCCAAACATGGTACCCACATTTCCTACCTGTAATGGAATCCGGTAGCGTTCACCAAGCATCCGCAGACCGTTAGCGAGCTGTGTTGTGAGCGTCACCGCTTGCCGGAAAGCCACCCCATCATCAGCGAATGCCGTCCGCAGGGTTGCCAGACCCGCCGCCATTGCCAGTGGATTGCCGCTGAGCGTACCAGCCTGATACATCGGTCCGGCGGGAGCAACGAGTTGCATCAGGTGACGCTTCCCGGCGTAAGCCCCTACCGGCAAGCCCCCACCGATCACCTTCCCCAGACATGTCAGATCGGGATCGAGACCCCACAATGCCTGCGCACCACCCGCCGCTACCCGAAAACCAGTCATCACCTCATCGAGAATGAAGATTGCACCATGCGACTTGGTCAATTCGCGCAAACCACTCAGAAAGCCAGGTTTGGGCAACACGAAGCCCATATTGGCGGCAATCGGCTCAACAATGACCGCAGCAATCTCGGCGCCACGGCTGGCAAATAATGCTGCTACTGCATCAAGATCGTTATACTCGACGGTGATCGTCTCGGCAGCAACCGATGGTGGTACCCCCGGACTATCGGGAAGACCAAGGGTTGCAACACCGCTCCCAGCTTGCACTAACAGCATATCGGCGTGACCGTGGTAACAGCCGTTAAACTTCACAATCAGCCGCCGACCGGTTGCCGCCCGCGCCAGGCGCAGAGCACTCATTGTCGCCTCGGTACCACTGTTGACAAATCGAATCTGCTCAATTGACGGTACCAGGTCAATCACTAAGCGGGCAAGTTCGGTCTCTAGCTCAGTTGGCGCGCCAAAGCTTGTTCCACGCTGAGCCTGTTCGGCGATTGCGTTTACCACCACCGGATGAGCATGGCCGAGCAACAACGGCCCCCACGAGAGTACATAGTCGATGTAACGGTTGCCATCGACATCCCAAACATAAGCACCCTGCCCACGCTCGAAGAATATGGGGGTACCACCAACCCCCCGAAACGCACGCACCGGCGAATTGACTCCACCCGGAATCACCTCTCGCGCTGCGGCAAAATCGGCTTGTGAACGGCTGTAGCGTTCGGTAACAATGCTCATTGCGTCACCTCTTGAAGAGCAGGCATTGTCTCAGAAATCGGGAATGATTGCACAAACTCAACCAAATAGCGAACATGGTCAACTGGTGTTTCGGTGAGAATGCCGTGACCGAGGTTAAAGATATGGCCGGGACGACCACCAACCCGCTGTAAAATCTCACGAGCGCGGGCCGCAATGATCGATGGCGGTGCAAAGAGGGTCATCGGGTCGAGATTACCCTGAACGGCGTGTTCAGAACCGTACTGGGCCCAAGCAGTATCAATATCGATCCGCCAGTCTACACCAAGAACATCAGCGCCGATCTGACGTAATTCACCGGCCAGACCGGCCATATCGGTACCGAAGTAGATGATCGGCGGTGCAGCCGCGCCTAATCGCTGGCGCACAGTTTGTACGACTGCCTGCGTATGCCGCAACACATAACTGCGGTAGTCGGCAGGCGCCAGTGCGCCGGCCCAGCTATCGAAGATTTGTACTGCGTCGGCTCCGGCTTCGACCTGCGCAATCAGATATTCGGCAACCAGTTGGCTGAGCCGCTCCATCAGATCGTGCCAGGCAGCCGGTTGTTCGTACATGAAACGTTTCGTCAGCCGGTATTCTCGCGAGCCCCCACCTTCGATGGCATAGCTGGCCAGAGTGAAGGGTGCCCCACTAAAGCCGATCAGCGGCAAACCATTCAGTTCACGTTTGACCAACTGTAACGCCTTCAGAGTGTAGGCGACCGTCTCACGTGGATCGCAAGAACGTAATGCCGCAACCTCACGCGGATGGCGAATGGGGTTGTGAATAACCGGTCCCTCGCCTTTTTCGTAGGTGAGCTGCAACCCTAACCCTTCCAGGGGCGGCAGAATGTCAGCAAAAATAATTGCCGCATCTACCCCAAATGCTTGTATCGGTTGTAAAGTCACTTCAGCCGCTACTTCAGGCGTTTTAACCATCTGTAAAAAGCCATACCGCTCGCGAACAGCCCGGTATTCAGGCATATAGCGCCCAGCCTGGCGCATCAACCAGATCGGTGTACGATCGACCGGTTGACGACGGCAGGCCCGTAGAAAACGATCACGCATGACCTTCCTCGCAATGTATAGAACCTTATCCCAACCACTCAGCAGCTTCTCGCGCCCAATACGTGATGATCATATCGGCGCCAGCGCGCCGAATCGCGGTAAGGGTCTCTAGTGCAATCCGCTGCTCATCGAGCCAGCCCTGTAAGGCAGCAGCTTTCACCATACTGTATTCACCACTGACCTGATAGGCTGCCAGAGGCAACGTATAGCGGTCACGTACCTGACGGATAATATCGAGGTAGGCGAGTGCCGGCTTAACCATTAGAATATCAGCACCTTCGGCGACATCAAGTTCGACTTCACGAAGTGCTTCACGAGCATTGGCCGGATCCATCTGATACTGGCTACGGTCACCAAATTGGGGTGGGCTTTCGGCTGCATCGCGGAAGGGGCCGTAGAAGCCACTCGCATATTTGGCGGCATAGCTCATAATCGCCGTATGTTGCAGACCAGCAGCATCAAGCGCAGCTCGAATAGCAGCTACCATCCCGTCAATCATTCCTGACGGCGCAATAATGTCGGCGCCAGCTCTGGCATGCACAACCGAAGCCTCGGCGAGTAACGCCAGTGTCGCATCATTAAGCAGATAACCCTGGCCGAGTTGCGGCTGATAGTCATTCCGATCAGGGGTATTGAGAACACCGCAGTGGCCGTGGTCAGTGTACTCACAGAAGCACATATCACTGATAACAACCATACCCGGCACTTCGGCCTTAATCGCCTGAATGGTTTGCGGGACAATACCTTCGGGATCATAATTTTCGCTACCACAAGCATCTTTACGGGCCGGAATGCCAAAGAGCAGTACCGCTCGAATCCCAAGTTCAGCCAGTTCCTTTGCCTCTCGCGCAGCCTGATCGGGCGACATCTGATACTGACCGGGCATTGAGCGAATAGCTACTCGTAAATTGTGACCATGACGCACAAACATCGGCGCGATCAATTGGGCCGGCGTCAGGCGCGTTTCACGCACAAGATCACGGAGCGCCGGGCTGACACGTAACCGGCGTGGCCGGTATACCGGCGTTGGAATGTTTGTTGTTGTGCCATTGGCAACTGATACGTGACGAGAGAGAAGATCCACCTTTTTACTCCTTGGTTTCACAGTGCGGGATAAAGACCTGTTCCAAAGCAGCAATCAGCGCGTCATCGTGTGGACGGTCGGCAATGGCTGCGACCGACAGACCAAGTTCAGTGCAGACAGCAGCCGTGCTGGGGCCGATACAGATCAATGGTGGTAGTTGATCAGGCGTACACAGAGGCTGAAGTTGGCGCACTGCTGAACCACTGGCGAGCACAATCGCATCAACCGCCTGAGACTGCAACGCTGAGCGAAGTTCATCGACCCCCGAACCGGCAACTGTACAGTACGCGGTGACCCGTTCGACATCGGCGCCTGCCGTGCGTAACGCCTCGGCAAGAGTGGGAGGCGCAATATCCGCACACGGTAACAAAACTCGTTTCCCGGCCAGATTTCCCATCGCTGCCGGTAAGGCTGCTCCCAGTTCTAACTCAGGGACAACCGCCGGTTCACGCCCCCACACGCGCCGACAATCAGCCGCCGTCGCTTTGCCAACCGCAGCAATCGCAGTGGCGGTAGGGATCACCGCTTCAGCTAACACCTGTACCGTCTGGCGACTGGTCACAACCAGCCAATGGTATGCACCGGCAGCGAGACGGGCGATGGCCTGTTGCAGAGGATATTGATCGGCAGGTGGTGCATACGCGATCAACGGCGTTACTAACGGTAGTGCGCCAAGAGACCGCAACCGCTCGGCCAGGGTATCGCTGCGTCCAGATGGACGAGTAATGGCTATCCGGCGACCAACAAGGCCACTCATCGGCGTGCCTCCAGTTGATGACGAATAGTCGTCAGGATTGCCTCACCACCGCGGGCCAGCAACAACTCGGCAACCGCAACCCCCAGAGCTTCTGGCTGCGCTGGATCACCGGTTTGCTCGGCAAAGACAAGGGTCTTACCGTCGAGTGAACCGATCATACCACGCAGGTGCAGACCGGCATCAGTAACCACTGCATGCGCAGCAACCGGTATCTGGCAACCACCCTCTAACCGCCGTAACAGTGCCCGCTCGGCTAAAGCGGCTGAACGCGCAACCGGATCGTCGAGGGTCGCCACTAACGACTGGGTTGCGGCATCGTCAGCACGAATCTCGATAGCCAGAATGCCCTGGGCCACTGCCGGCAACATCACCTCCGGATCGAGAGGATAGATAACCGCGTCGCCGATCTGCGCACCAGGCGTACCATCCCACAACCCCAGCCGACGCAAACCGGCAGCAGCCAGAATCAGAGCATCGTACTGACCGGAAGCCAGCTTGCGCAAGCGGGTGTCAACGTTCCCACGCACATCGCTAAGCTGCAAATCGGGTCGATGATGGCGAAGCTGACTGGTGCGTCGCAAGCTCGACGTTCCGACCCGTGCCCCGGCCGGTAATGTTTTGAGATCGGTGCCGATGGTAGCATTCCGCACGACTAAGGCATCGCGCGGATCGGCCCGGACCGGAAATGCAGCGAGCATCAACCCATCGGGCGTCACAGTCGGCATATCTTTCGCACTGTGGACACAAAGATCAACTTCACCGGCTAATAGGGCCTGCTCAAGCTCCTTCACAAACAGACCCTTATCGCCAACCGCCGATAATGCGACATCCAGCACGCGATCGCCGGTAGTTGAGATGATCCGCAGCTCAACCTCGAGATCGGGAACAGCGGTACGGAGCGCACGCGCAACCCATTCTGACTGGACACGGGCAAGAGCCGAACCGCGAGTACCAAGCAAGACACGCGCCATAAACGCCTCTCAATGTTCCAGATTAAAGAGTTCGGCCAGAATCGAAGCGTAACGTTTACCCTGACCATGCGCCGCCGCTTCACGTAGACAGCGGGTTGGCGGGTGCAACAGCTTATTGATAATACTCCGTGACATTCCTTCGATCACCGCCCGCTGTTCGGGGGAAAGATCGTGCAAGCGGCGTAGTGCACGGGTCAACTCCTCATTCCGCACCTCTTCCGCTCGCTGTCGGAGCATTGTCAGGACCGGTAGCGCCTCTTGGGTGCGCATCCAGGACATAAACTCTTGAACTTGCTCTTCAACAATCTGTTGGGCAATGTCCAGCACGGTACTTCGCAACTCAATCGTGTGACTCACCACTTCACGCAGGTCGTCAACGGTAAAGAGATAAACACCAGGAAGTTGCGCAACATCAGCAGCAATATCACGCGGCACGGCTAGATCGATCAGTAGCATCGTCGGTGGCTCACAATCGCCACAAGCACGCACCCGCTGTTTCTGGGCAATTGCTTCGGCAACATGGTGACGATAAATAATCGGCACCGGCGCCGCGGTCGAACTGATCACAATATCAGCGCGGGCCAATGCCTGAGGGAGCGCACCAAAATCGAGCATTTCGGCGCCATAACGCTCAGCCAGGGCAGCAGCACGGGCCGACGTGCGGTTGACAATCGTCAACCGATCAGCACCGTTGGCAATCAGGTTCTGGGCGGCCAATTCACTGACCTCACCACCACCAATCAGCAGCACTTCACGACCGCGTAGATCACCGAGCCGACGACGGGCCAGCTCAACCCCGGCCTGGGAAACACTGGCTGCCCCTTTACCAATCGTCGTTTCATGACGGACACGCTTGCCGGCGACTAGGGCAATCTGGAACAAGCGGTGTAATATCGAACCAACACTTCCGATCCGTTGCGCAGCTTCGTAGGCGCTACGAACTTGCCCCTGAATCTGCGCCTCACCTAGCACGAGCGAACGCAGCCCGGACGCCGTTGCACATAAATGACGGGCCACCGCTTCGCCCTGATAGAAATAAAGCGTATGGGCAAAACTCTCTGCTGGACGCTGGTGAAAAGTAGACAGAAACTCCACAACGTGTTGGGCTGTCGTGCCTGGATTGGTCACTCCGTACAACTCAACTCGATTGCAAGTTGAGAGAATAACGGCCTCACTGAAGAGGGGTGGTGCGCCGGTTTCAGGCTTGGTTAGTTGCAGCAAGGCTGACGGCAAATCGGTCTGACTGAACGCGAGCTGTTCACGAATTTCAACCGGCGCCGTAGTGTGATCGAGACCGGCAAGGAACAGATTCATACGCCTGATCCTCTGCGTTGCAAAATACTCACGGTACCACTCTGAACGGAAAGCCACCTTATTCAACCGGACGCATGGCAATAAAAGGCCCGGCCTGCCCGTCCCGGCGCACCATTGCGCTCTCACAGGCCTTTGTATTATACCGCCGATCGTTTCAAAATCTACATATTTCTATATTTTTCTAAGCATCGCCCATCGCAGCCACCAACTGCCCCAGATCACGACGCTGGCTACGGAAGGCGCTGACATCAATTGCACGGAGCATCACCAGCGCTGTGCAGAGAATGATCGCCTCGATCAGAAAGACCGTTGCATACGCACCAGTTGGCCCAACGACTAGGGCTGCCAGGTCGCGGATGATCCCGGCCAGTAAGTTCCCTAAACCGCGCGCAGCCGCATCGGCGACGCCCCATGCACCGATAAAAAGACCCACCTGCTGCGGCGTGGTCATATCGAGCATCAGCGCCAGATTCGTTGCCGTTGCAATACCGGTACCAAAGCCGAGTAAGGCAACTGCCGGTACAAAGAGCGGCTCGATGTGCAAGATTCCACTGAGTGCGATCAGGGTGAGACCGCTAGCTGCAATCGCCCCACCGAGCATTGCTCCACGTTTGTTTGTTAGCCAGCGACTAAAGAAGATACCATGGAGTAAGAGTGCAAGGAGCGTAGCTCCTCCCCAGGTTGCTGTCAGTTGCGTCGTTGAGCGCACATCCATACCAAAAGCCTGCGCACCATACGGTTCGAGCAGTACATCTTGACCGAGGATCGCAGCCAGCATGAACATCAAATAGACGAAAAATCGGCGAGCAAGCGGATCGCGGATGACGCTACGCACCGACTCAGTTGCACTGTAACGCTCCTCATGGCTTAGTGGTACCGCGTTGCGTGGCTCAAGTCCAATCAAACCGAGTGTAGCAATTGCCAAAGCAATTCCGGCACAAATGGCGAAAACCTCGATCAAACGCTCCGGCGAATAGGGTTCGAGCGCACGCCCGGTGCCAATCGCCGTACCGATTACTGCTGTAATCATCATAAACCACATGACGGCAATTGTGCGCGAACGGTATTGGGCAGGCGATATATCGCTTGCTAGGGAGAGGTAGGAGACAACCGCTGTGTTGAAGCCTACTCCCCAGAGTCCGAAGACCAGGAGGGCAAAGGCCAGACCCGGCCAGAAATTAGCGTCCATCGCAAAGGCTGCAAAGGGAGTCAGGGCTGCACCGACAACACACAGCAGAATGCCCAACGCGATGTAAGGAGTACGGCGATAGCCCCACAGCGGATGCCGATCCGAGAATTGACCGATGAAGACCTGAATCGGTGAAAAGAGATGCGGCAAAATGATCAGCGCCGCTACAATACTGGCCATAATCCCAAGCTCGTGGATCATGATCCGATTGAGAACCCCAGTAATCGGCACCAGACTAATCGCAACGGCGACATGCAGCATTCCGAGCCGAATCATCTTAAACCAGCTCATCTGACACTCCTCTCTTCACTAATCCCTTCGAGACGATCTTCGAGGTCCTGGTAGATTTCCTGCAAGCGGTTGAGCGTCACTTCGTCAGCCGCCCAGAAACCACGACCGGCAGCTTCAAGCAATCGACGAACGACGCCAGCGGTTGCCGATGGGTTGAGCGCCGCCATCCGCTCGCGCATGGTGTCATCGAGGGCATAAGTGGCTGCGATCTCGTCGTACACCCAACCTTCAACCGCATTGGCGGTTGCACTCCAGCCATACGTATGCCCGACACGGGCTTCAATTTCACGTACCCCGGCAAAGCCGTGGGCAAGCATGGCTTCATGCCACTTTGGATTGAGCAGCTTGGCGCGGGTTTCGAGACGCAGCATCGTTTCAATCGAAGCCACCCTACTGGCGCCGGGTGTATTGATCGCATCGGCAACCAGCACTGGTGGCGCCTGACCACGCAATCGTTCAACACTCTTCGCGACACCTCCGAGATTCTCGTAATAGTTGTCGATGTCGGTTAGACCGACCTCAAAGCTGTCAATGTTCTGGAAGGTCGCTTGTACGTGACGCAATGCCCCCTCAAGCAGATGTCGTGCCTCACGCCATTGACCGTCAGCCGTGCGGACAAAACTCTTGCGCGACAAGAAGGCGTCACTCAGTTGTTCATCATTCTCCCAGGTACCGCTTTCGACCAGGAAATTAACATTTGCGCCATAACTGCCAGGAGCGTTGGCAAAGACGCGAATCGCCGCTTCTTCGAGCGAGATGCGTTGTTCAGCGACTTGCGCCAGTACATGGGCGCGCACGAAGTTCCATTCCGGCGGCTCATCAGCAGTTGCCGCCAAATACGCCGCACGGTCGATCAAGCGCATCTGGTTGCCGAGCAGATCGCGGAAAATACCGCTGACGGTGACCACTACGTCAATCCGTGGACGACCGAGTTCGCTTAATGGCCGAAGTGTTACATCGGCAATGTTCCCCAGCTCATCAACAACCGGACGGGCGCCGATTAATGCCAGCACTTGCGCCACCCCTTCACAGTCGCTCTTGAGATTGTCGGTTCCCCATAACACGATCGCGATACTCTCTGGCCAGCCGCCCTGGTCGGTACGTAGGCGAGCAAGCAACTCAGTTGCCAGTGATTCCCCACGCTGCATTGCCGCTGGTGTCGGCACTCGATATGGATCAAGTGCAAACAGGTTCCGTCCGGTTGGTAGTACCGCGGGATTGCGCACAGCATCGTTACTCGGTGAAGGTGGAATGAACCCACCGCGCAAACCGTGCAACAAGTTTTGCAGCTCGTGATTGGTCAGCAGGCCGGTGCGCAGTTCGGCCAGTTTGGGCCAGAACGGCTTTAGCTGCGCTGCGGGGACGACCTGAGCCAGGCGCGCCGTAGCGGCTCGTGCTCCAGCTTCAACATCCGGTGCTTCGGCATAAGCCAGCATTGCCGAACGTCCCAGGGCTTCGATCTCGCGCATCTTACTCTGCGCCACCAGATCACTGCCCAGGCGCGCACAGAGATCTGCGTAATCGATCCCCATCCCACGTGCGATCAATGCTGGCAAGCCGCCATCAGGTTGTAAGCTCGCGTAGAGCCACAAGAAATCGGCCAGCTCCGCCGGTGCTGGTGGCTGACCGAGCACATGCAACCCAACCGGAATCATCCGCTGCTCGATCCGTAGCAACTCATGGGCTAATCCCGACACATCGGCGTAATCATCACCACTCGTCGCCATGGGAATACCGAGCTGCGCAGCCCGCTCACGCAGATCGGAGACTAACGTCGGGTCAGGACGACGTTCGTACTGATCAATCGCATCACGTAGCGCTCGCAACCCTTTGTACAACCCAGCTTGCTGAACCGGTGGCACCAAATAACTGACCAGCGTAGCTGCGCCGCGTCGTTTGGCAATCGCCGCCTCACTCGGATTATTCACGCTGTAGAGATAGAAGTTCGGTAGCGGCCCGATCAGGCGCAACGGCCAACAGCGCGCACTGAGCCCTACCTGCTTCCCTGGCATAAACTCCATCGCGCCGTGTGTCCCAAGATGAATAACTGCATCGGCACGGAATTTGTGGATCAACCAGGTGTAAAACGCAGCAAAAGCGTGGTTTGGGGCAGCATCTTTGGCGAGCAATAATCGCATCGGATCACGCTCGTAGCCAAAACTGGGCTGTACACCAACAAAAACATTCCCGAACTGACGGCCCAAGATACGGATGCCCCGACTATCACGTAACAATTCACCCGGCGCCGGTCCCCAATACGGTTCGATCTCGGTATAAGCAGGGAAGAGACGGCGATACTCATCGGCACTCAACCAATCGGCAATGTTGGCATCAGCGCCCTGGGCTGGACCAGTATCTAACAGCAAATGGCGCAATTCATCAACAGTGCGTGGCACCTCAACCTGATAACCATCGGCAGCCAATGCCTGTAACAGATGAAACAGACTGGCGAAGACATCGAGATACGCCGCCGTCCCAACCGTGCCCAAGGCTGGCGGGAAATTGTAAATCACTACTGCCAGCCGCTTCTGCGCATTCGGCAGATGACGTAGGGCAACCCGACGGGCAATTCGGTCGGCGATCTGCTCGATCTCAGCTTGTGCCGGTGCAAAGCGTTGTCCGTCAGCGGCGGGACCACCGAAAATCAGCGGTTCGGCCGCACCTTCCAGCTCAGGAATCGCCACACTCAACGCCTGCTGCACCGGAACCAGACCATTATCATCGGCACGCCAGTCATCTATCCGCTGAAACGCCAGCGGCACCAATCCCAGGTACGGACGATCAAACCTGATCAGCGCCTCAGCCGCCTGGCGGGGCTGGCTCTCGGCTGGGCCACCGACCAGGGCAAAACCGGTTGCGTTGACCAGCAGATCGACATCAGCCAGCTCTTTCTCTAGGAGCGGACGCATATCCAGACCGGCTGCATACGCGATACGCGCCTCGAGACCGCGCGCCTCAATGGCACGGGCCAGCGCATCGATATGAGGAGTATTCCCACTTAGCACCACGGTTCGTAGGGTGAGAATACCCACTTTACCGCGTGGCGCAAATCGATTCCCCCGCCAGCGTCGGTAATCGTTCAACGACGAAAAAAGGTCAGGGGCATCAGGATGATAAAGAGCAGTATCAGGGTAGGTGAGTGGATCGAGCTGAGGCAGTTTTGGACGTGGTGCAGGACCGTAACGACCGATTAAGACACAGAGCAGGCGATAAAGATTTTCGGGTGAAGCATTGAGCCAGTACTGATGGCTGGTAATATACGTATACAAATCGCGCGACGTACCGGGAATAACTTTCAACACCTTACTCAAGTTGCGTAAAATCGCCAGTTGGCGACGGGCCTCGCCAGCGCCACCTTGGGGGCGCAATTTCTGCACCCAACTGCGCAATGGACCCGGTTCATTTTCACTCTCACGCCGAAGTGAAAAACCACCAATGCGCGTACAACGGATCAGAGCCGGATTCGAGGTAATGATCAGCGTCGGCTTGTCATAGTGCGCCAATCGATCCGCGAGTGGCCGAACCAGTTCCTCGCTAAACAGGCGCGCTCCAAAGACTAGATCGGCCCGCGCCAGGTCTCGATCAAGCTGCGACCAGCCTGCACCATCGCGTAGTGTCGCGGCATCGTAAACCGCCAGACTCAACGCCACCTTGTGCTCGCGCCGCAAACGATCGGCAGCCGCCAGAAGTGCCGGACGATGGTTTCCGTCGATGGTCAGAACCACAATATGCATGAGCAATTCCCTCATCTCGTACCAGGCGAAACCAGAATCACGGCCAACAGACACCCCAGGCGGCAGGATCATTCCTGCCACCAGGGCACAACATCAACGGAGAGATGCAAGAACTATCACTAATCGGCCGCTATCACACGCTGCGGTCGGTTCGGACCAGGATAATTGGGGAAGCCGGGTAGACCTTTCCAGCGAATGGCTTCAGTCGTCTTGCGTGTAGGTAGCCGATAAATGGCCAGTAAGCGCAGTGCAATGGCTGCCTTCAGACGAGTTGACTGCGCCAGCGCAATCGGATCGTTTCGCCCTTCCAGAGCACGCAACTTACGGTCATACTCAACCAGCTTATCCATGTACCCAAAGAAACGCGGATCGTCGAGGTTCATTGTCTCAGGGTAGACCTGCGTCGCAATATCGTTGCACAGGCGGATGACACGCTGGTCGTAGTCGCGCCAATCGAGACCAAGAGCAGCGTAGAAATTAGACCGGCGGGCATCGTTGAGATACATCGTTGCATACACCGCGAGCAAGAAGAAACGGATCCAGCGCCGGTTGACGCCCTCGAGCATCTCAGGCTGCGAGCGCATCAAGAGGGCAAAGAACTCACCGTGGCGATATTCGTCGTTGCACCACTGCTCAAACCACTTGAAAATGGGGTGAATACAGTACTGCGGATTCCGTTCCAGGTGGCGATAGATATGAATATAGCGCGAGTAACCGATCTTCTCCGACAGATAGACGGAATAGAAGATAAACTTCGGCTTGAAATAGGTGTACTTCTTGCGCTTCTGTAACACGGTCAGATCAAGCGCAACGTTCAGATCAGCCATCGTGCGATTGAGAAAGCCGGCGTGACGGCCTTCATCACGGCTCATATACTTGAAAATGGCTTTCAGCGTCGGATCATGGAGATGTTTTACCATCTCGGCATAGAGCAGACAACCGCTGAACTCTGCCGTACACGAGCGCTCGAGGAAATCGATGAAGGCATCGCGCTCAGGCATATCATCAAAATTCTGCAAAAACTCATCGGTACGCCGGAAGTGGGTGCGGTTGTAATCGTAGGCAAACTCGTCACGGATCCAGTCAAACTCGTCGCGCAGCCCATTGCGGTCAATCTCGAGTCTGTCGATAGCCTTAAAATCGGTAGTGTAAAAGCGCGGAGAAAGAATGGCCTCTTTCAGAGCATGGCGGGTCGTGCGACTGAACTCACCGGGCATTTCCATCATTAACGGATTAATCCAGAACATTCCTGCGCTCCTTTGCGATCTGGTAACTCCTATCTTGCCACGGGCATAACGCCCGACCAACACTACGGATGCTCGACAAGCTCATTGATCTCGACCAGACTGCTCTTCTTGGTCAGAAACCGTCGCAGAGCACTGGCCTTGTAGAGGCGAATCGGGCTGCGATAACAGATTTCACCGTTGGTACGCCCATCTTCGGTCGGTGGGAGATGCATAATCTCAAGGGTATCGCCAGGTTGAATCTCCATTCCAGGTGGTAGATCAACGTGGAAGTGGAAATGCTCGTGCTCACTCTGCAAGCGAACAAACCCCTCACCCTCGAGCAATACCTCACGGTTGTACCACTTGTGCAGCAAGAACGCCGCTACTCCCAATACGGTCACCGCCAGTAACTTCCGCATATCTTCCTCCTGTAGTCTCGTTTCTGAACTACAACCTTATCAAACTAGGATCTCCTGGCCTCGATCAACGTCACGTGATAGAAGCGACTGCGAATGGGCTGAACCCGTTGAACGCGCAAACCAGACTGAGCCAGAATACTCACTACATCACTGTCACGGATCATCTGAATCCCGGTGCGACGCTGACTATGGGGAAACCAACCGCCGATCCGGTGCAATGCGGCCAACAACGTACTGTACGGCGCATAAGTAAGGAGCAGCGTGTGTTCGGTCAGACTGGCTAGATGATGGCAAAGTTGCGTAAACGCCGGTTGGGGATAATGGATTAAGACATCGAAACAGGCCACAAGCTGAGCCGGTTCACACAACGATTCAATATCAGCTTCGATACACTCAACCTGATCAGACAAACCGGCTTCGGCGACTGCCCGACTGGTAGCGGCGACCATTTGCGGTGCAATATCGGCGGCCCGCACTCGATAGCCGCGTCGGGCCAACATCAGGCTAAACAAACCAACCCCACAACCAACGTCAAGTGCCGTGGTTGGCGGCGGTTGATCGTCGAGCCACGTATCGGCTATCTCCAGCATCCGGTTATGACCATCACGAATGCTCTGCCGAATGAGGGAAAGTGGGGCGTTGCCGTAAATTGCCGACCAGCGTTCAAAGCCCAGACCATTGAAATACTCCCGTAATTGGGCTTTGTGCCGAGATAGCTCGAGCACGTCTCCCTCCTGTCTGGTACCTGTGTAGTCCAAACTTGGAACTACGTTCACAAATAATCGATACGTGCAGCTATTCCGAATCGAATGACCAATCTGTGAATTGATGATGTAGTGCAGAATCAAAACTACGAATGTTCAAGCAAATTGTAGCATGAGAGTCAACAAAATGGAATATAGACAATGTTTGTGCAAAATCTTTGCGATTTATTCAAATGGCTCATGATTGCGTTGTGATGCCCAAAAAATCCATTATCTGAACCTTGAAATATGTTCACAGGACGGGCAATGGTGCTGCACGAGCGTCTGTCTGAACCTGACACCTCGAACTATGACCCGTGCTATAATTGAGCAACGGAAATGTGCTATCGCTTCACCACATTGACTGCCAGGCCAATCAACGCGCCACAGCTAGCCGAACGGTGGTGCATCAATTTTGAATGATGAAAATCATTATCTGCACTTCGTTTCCGTTGATGGTTTAGACTGTGCGGTATGAGTGTAGGGGTGGGCCAGACTACCGCGTAGCCAGAGTTTTACGCTGCTACTGGAGGCTTACAAAGATGGAAGGCTATACACTGCCCCGTCGCGATGGATCGGATAGCGCACCTGATCTGATCGACTTGCGAAGCGATACGGTCACTCTGCCCAGTGCCGCGATGCGAGCCGCAATCAGTGCAGCCGCCCTCGGCGACGATGTCTATGGCGAAGATCCAACAGTGAACGCGCTTGAACAACTGGCCGCTCAGCGCGTCGGTAAAGAAGCGGCTGTACTGGTCGTCAGTGGAACGATGGGGAACCTGGCTGCACTGCTGGCGCATTGTCAGCGTGGTCAGCGCGTTATTCTGGGTAACGAAAGCCACATTTACCACTATGAAGCTGGTGGCGCCAGTGCCCTGGGTGGATTAATCTACCACCCATTGCCTACCGATCCGAACGGATGTATCGACCTGTCCGCACTGGAAGCAGCTGCAACCACGATCAACGATCCCCATTTTTCGCCTCCTGGTGTCATTTGTCTGGAAAACACCCATAACCGCTGCGGTGGCGTCGTTTTGACACCCGATTATCTGGCACAAGTCCGAACGATAGCCTACAACCACGGCTTACCGGTTCATCTCGATGGTGCACGAATCTTTAACGCCGCTGTTGCCCTTGGCGTACCGGTTACCGAACTGACAAACCACGTTGACACGGTGATGTTCTGTCTGTCGAAAGGACTGGCCGCACCGGTTGGTTCGTTGGTTGCCGGCCCGGCTGAGGTGATTGCCCGTGTACGACGGATACGCAAAATGCTCGGTGGTGGAATGCGACAGGCCGGTATTATTGCTGCCGCCGGTATTGTGGCGTTGACCGAGATGGTTGATCGCCTGGCCGAAGACCATGCCAACGCCAGACTACTGGCTGCCGGTCTGGCCGAACTACCGGGTGTGCAGATCGACCTGAGCAAAGTACAAACAAATATTGTCCGCTTCCACCTGAATCATCCGCGGCTGCGGGTGGCTGAGTTCCTGGCAGCACTCCGTGCGCACGGTATTTTAATGGGAAGTTTGAGTACCACGAGTATCCGCGCAGTGACTCACTATGGGATTGAGCGGACGCACATTGAGCAGGTTATCACGGTAGCAGCCGAGATTCTGGCATGACCCGCAAATGGAACAGGGACGCGATCCTTACGGTTCATCGGTGTACGTTACCATTAAGAATGTAACCGGTTAGGAAAGGGACCTGGCGCAACAGTATCACCCGCGTAGCTATAAATACCAATGATCACCAGCTCAGTAATATGCTTGAGTCACTATCCTCAAACGTTGGGGATGTTATGAACCGTAGCGTTTCTTCTGAATTATACGTGCTATCTTCACCCACCGGCCAGATTCTGGCTGTCAGTGAGGCGATGCGTCCCTTACAAGCGCAGGTCTCTAACCTACTAGCCGATCTGACGCAATCGGGGGAGAATACAGAGGTCGTACTCAGCGGGCGTACATACAACGTGCAACGGCAAGTTCTATGGAGCGAAGACGGGCAAGTCTTTGGCATCATGCTCTCATTTCGCACTATGAAGTCTGATGCACGACTCGGTGAAATGGCTCTTACGCTTTCTAGCAAGCTGGAAATTGAACATGTGTTAGAAAACGTTGTCCGTTTCGCAATGGAACTGCTCGATGCCGATGCCGGCGCACTACCAATCTACGACGCAGAGCTAGATCGTCTGTTACCCGGTCATCTGGTCAATTTGCCGGTTGATCTGATAGTACCGATAACCGGAAAACGGCGCGGATTGATGTGGCAAATTATTGATCAACGAACGTCACTTTTGATTGCTGATTATGCCGATCATCCGGCGGCATTACCAGAACTGGTGAATATCGGAGTACGCTCACTCCTGGCGACACCGATTCTGTACGGTCAGACTCCCCTGGGTATTTTGGCCATCTACCGCATGCGCAATGAGCCATTCCGCGAGAGTGATCGCGATCTTTTACAGGCCATTGCGCAGCAAACTGCCATTGCCTTGCAAAGCGCCCGTCTGTACCGGCGTGCCATTCGGGATGCCGATGAACGCTTTGCATTGTACCAGACCAGTATCGAGCTGGGAGCGACGCTTGATTTGGAACAGTTGTACCAGGTGATCCATCGCGCAGTGACACGCCTGGTGAACCATCAGCGCTTTGTGATTGCAATCCTCAACGAGCAACGGCTCGTAGATTATGTCTACATCATCACACCCGATGGCCGCCGGACTCACCAACGACTACCGCTACACTGCGGTCTGGCCGGATATGTGTTGCGCTTCGGCGTCTCGTTACGCTTATCCGGCGCCCATGCTATCCCTGAGCCAGCGATCCAACTCCTGCCTGACATTGAAGGTGATCCGGCCCAGGGCACGCTGATGGCTACGCCCCTGAGCTTAGGCGACCGCATCATTGGTGCGCTTGTTGTGTGGAATAATCAGCATGATGCCTATTCTAAAGCCGATCTGAACGCACTTGAACTCCTGGCAGCGACAGTAGCGGTAGCTTTACAAAATGCTTTTCGCTTCGCCCAAATCCAAACGTTAGCTATCACCGATAACCTGACCGGCCTGATCAATCGGCGTCACTTTCTCAATATCCTGCACCACGAAATCGAGCGTTCCCGGCGTTATCACACACCGGTGAGCGTTGCAATGATTGATATTGATTACTTCAAGCAGATCAACGACACCTACGGCCATCTGGTCGGTGACCATGTTTTACGTGAAGTAGCCCAACGTTGTCGCCAACACTTACGTGATGTTGATATTCTGGCCCGTTATGGCGGTGAAGAGTTTGCTTTAATTTTACCGGAAACAACCTACGAACAGGCCATGGTGGCCAGTGAACGACTCCGCAAGACAATCGCTGCAATGCCAATCATGCTCGATGGGAAATCGTTACACACGACCTTGAGCATCGGCGTAGCCTCGTTTCATCCAACGCTGTATCCCGATCCATCTTCATTTATCGCCGACGCCGATCGCGCCCTCTACCTGGCCAAACAGCGTGGACGCAATCGGGTCTGTGGTGTACAGGAGCTGACGAACAATGCCGAATCCTGATTTTACGTATGTCCAACGCATTCTTACCAGTCGGGTATATGATGTCGTTAAAGAGACGCCACTCCAGCCGGCGCCACTGCTGAGTAGCCGACTTGGCATGCCGATTTTTTTTAAGCGCGAAGACCTCTTGCCCATCTTTTCGTTTAAGCTCCGTGGCGCATACAACCGGATGGCACATCTCAGTCCGGCAGAAAAAGAACGTGGCGTGATCACGGCTTCTGCTGGTAATCACGCCCAGGGTGTTGCCTATTCCGGACAACAGCTCGGAGTACGGACACTGATTGTGATGCCAGCAACGACGCCAGAAATCAAGGTTGCCGCCTGTCGACGACGGAACGCTGAAGTTGTGTTATACGGCGACAGCTACAGCGACGCTGAAGCACATGCCTATCGCTTACAGCGAGAACTGGGATTAACCTTCATCCATCCCTACGATGATCCGCTCGTGATCGCTGGTCAGGGAACAATTGGGCTAGAGATTTCGCAGCAGATGCGCGCCGAGCGGTATCGGGTCTTCGTGCCGGTTGGTGGCGGTGGGCTGATTGCCGGTATCGCTATTTTCCTCAAGAGCATCAATCCAAACATCGAGATTATTGCCGTCGAACCCGATGACTCAGATGCGATGTATCAGAGTATGCGGGCCGGCTACCGTGTTACCCTCGATCAAGTTGGCATCTTTGTCGATGGTGTCGCAGTGCGGCGGGTCGGTGAACACACCTTTGCGATTGTCCAGCGTTACGTCGATGATTTTGTGCGGGTCACGACTGATGAGGTCTGCGCCGCGATCAAAGACGTATTCGAGGACACTCGTGCGATTATGGAACCGGCCGGTGCGCTGGCCGTCGCCGGATTAAAACGTTATGTCGCCGAGCGTGGCGCCGCCGATCTACCGGCAGTTGCCCTAACCTGCGGTGCGAATATGAATTTCGACCGGCTCCGCCACGTTGCCGAACGAGCCGAGATTGGTGAACAGCGTGAAGCGCTGTTTGCCGTGACTATTCCCGAACGGCCTGGCTCATTCAAGCAATTTTGCCGGGTCATTGGGCCGCACAATATCACTGAATTTAACTACCGCTATGCACCAAGACCCGATGCAAATGTCTTTGTAGGTGTGCAACTGACTCATGCAAATCAACGCCACGAACTGGCCGAACGCATGCGCAACGCTGGTTATACCGTCCTCGATCTGACCAATGATGAACTGGCAATCATTCATCTACGACATATGGTCGGTGGACGAGCACCAGAAGCGACAGATGAGCGTCTCTTCAGCTTCGAGTTTCCTGAACGACCGGGTGCTCTCTTGCAATTCCTCGAATCGCTGGATGCCTCATGGAATATTAGTCTCTTCCATTACCGCAACCACGGCAGCGCCCACGGTCGGGTGCTAGCCGGAATACAGGTTCCTGATGCCGACCTTGACCGCTTCTACGCTTCGCTGGCCCGGCTCGGCTATCCGTATAAGGAACAGAGTGACAACCCCGCGTACCATTTGTTTCTGAAGTAGAGCGCCTCGGCAAATACCGTAGCATCCCTGCCTCGCCTAATCTCAGGCGAGGAAAGGGCACTGATGTAGCGGTAGACTGAGATAAGAGCAAATTACACAGCGCGATGAATCGCGTTCAGTACTCACAGCCCATTATATTATGACCTCCCCGCCATATAACCAGGGAAAAGCATACGAACATTGGGTTCCGATAGATCAATACTTGCAGGAACAGAGTCAGATTATTGCCGAATCGTATCGCATTCTGCATGAGCAAGGGAGTATCTGTTGGCAAGTGGGAAACTTTGTCGAGCATGGGGAAGTGTATCCGCTTGATATTCTCTACTATTTTTAAGCAACTCGGGATGAAGCTACGTAAGTGGCAAGAACAGTATCAAGAACAACTCATTGAATTGAAGAACAGGAGGAATATATGAAGATCGTGCAAAGTATTCTTTCAATGGGGGCGAACATATTGTTTCGTCATGATTCGCAGAACAACTGAAAGAAGTAGAGGAGATTATCAATACTGTGAACAGCCAAGCATGTAAGAATAAAGTTAGTCGAGAAAGAACTAGTTCTTGAAGATTCTTATATAGTCCAAGATTGTTAAACGTAGCTTTTACGAAGGAATTTACCAAACGGCGAATGGCAACCACACAAAGTACAATGTAATTACTCGACAAATTACTACATAGATGGATTTCAACCTTCTACCCCTTACAAGGAGCTTTTCGTGAAATGGATTTTGTTAAAAATCGCGCAGGGGTTGAAGTACAATTTGGCAAGTATACCTTCTACAACGTTTGTGCAAAGATGACCATCTTCCACAAGCAAGGTATTATCGATGTTGGAATTGAGATCGTGCCGGTTAAATCCTTTGCTGATGAAACGTCTACTAGCGTATCATACTTTGAACAGTTTGTCCGTGATTTAGAGCAGTGTGGAGTAGCTGATATAGATATACCCGTATTGATTCTCGGCGTGACCGCATAAAAAATCGTTAAAGATCGGTTCGCATACCTGTGGAGTGTCACATATTTGTCGGTCATGGCACAACGGCTTGAAACCATATACCATTCTTGTATGGGATAATTCTATGTTTGACCTGTCAGATGCTCGTAAGCGCCATGTTGAATCGTTAGAACATACTTTGCACAATCTGGTAGCGCAACTGCGGACAATACCATCTGTTCACCAAATCATCTTATTTGGATCCTACGCAGCCGGTCGGCGCGATCTGTTTACCGATCTGGATATCCTGGTTATAATGGATACATCATTAGACTTCGTTTCGCGCACAGTGACACTGTTCCAACAACTCACGATTGAAGCGCCAGTCGATCTCCTCGTTTACACTCCCGAGGAATTACAAGCGATGCGCGATCGTCCTTTCCTACGTCACGCATTAGCAACCGGAAAGGTACTATATGAGAAACGATCCGAAAGCTGAAGGGGCGCGCTGGCTGCAACAAGCGCAAATCGATCTCCACTGGTGTCGTCATTTACGTGACCAGGGTGCGTGGTATCTGGCCTGCTTCCTCGCTCAACAGGTAGCAGAAAAGGCGCTTAAAGCATTTCTCTATGCTCAGGGAGAAGAACTTGTTGTCGGACACTCAGTACGTCAGTTATGTCTCCGCGCCGGATCATACCAGCCGACTTTTCAGCAATCAGTATCCCGCTGGGGCATTCTTGACAGCTTCTATATTCCGACCCGTTACCCGAACGGCCTTCCTGGTGATATTCCGGCCAACGTGTATCAGCAAGATCTGGCTGACAATGCCGTCAAACTCGCCGAGGAAGTAGTTGCAGCAGTAGAGGTGTACTTTGCCTGACATACCGGCAAGATGCTGATTCTGATCTGACCTACATTACGCCGCTCTCCGACAAACAAAGAGAGTCTCTTGAACTGGCAAACCCATATAGTCAATTTCCATCAAATCGGTAACCACATCGTTCACCTGCACCGGTTTCACCGTAAACCCAGCCGCTGCCAGACGTGAGACAACGTCATTACCATAACGACGCACATGATCAAACTGACCAAACAGACGTTCGCGTAATACCGGATCGGTGATAGTAGGGTCTTCAACGGTGGTGTTCACAGTGATTGGTACCATAACCAGTGCCAGACCGGTAGGCTGAAGTATGCGATGTAACTCATACATTGCCAGCCGATCATTAGGCACGTGTTCGAGAACATGCATACAGAGAATGAGATCAAATGTATGATCAGAAAAAGGTAACTTCGTTATATCAGCACAGACATCAATCCCTAAGCCTGCAACATCAATATCAGTAGTAACGTAGCGAAGATGAGGATACTGAAGGAAATGTTGCCTGATAGCCGGTTCAGGAGCGAAATGTAATACCCTGGAATGAGGTTTAACGACGCGATACCGCTTCAAAAAGAGGTATACCAATCGATGCCGCTGAAGCGAGCGACAGATCGGGCACCAACGATGATAGGGGCGATGCAAGATTAGGAATCGGTTGAGAAATGTTTCACAGATCGGACAGAAATGATTCTGTCCGGTAAACAATTGTTTACGCACTGAGACGGGAAGGTTGAAGAGGGTATGACTGATTATCAGATCACGCAATCGCTGATATGGATGCGGTGAATGGAGTGCGACATAGATACGTTTAGTCAATTGCGACACCATAATCCTATGCTCTCAAATTTTGAATACGAATGAGATCATTTTGACGTATACCTATCTCACCGGAAAGGCTTCCAGATAAGCAAGATAATCGGGTGGCAAATGGTGTTCACGTGCTCCTGAAAGCACATATTCTTTATATTCATGAGAAGGCCGTGGATCATCAGTTAATTCTTGCGAAACATACGTCACTGCATCATATACTGTTCCATCACGTTGCTGGATACGAACATTCATCCGTTCATAACCTCCCTCGATCACATCTAAGCGATCTAGCTCAGAACCTTCGAGCAGGTATAAGACTCCCCAGGTCACAAAATCTGGATTTGCGATCAGATTAGCCTTTCCAGAACCATCACGACCACGCTTATTAAACACCATTTGCCAACCTTCCAGATACGCTGCACCCACATCTTCCTCGATCGTAATTCTTGATTGAAGACGTGAAACTGACATGTTTGAACCGTATGCAAAATAGTAGAGTGTGTCCATTTTTATACTCCTTGTGTAGCATCTCGTTGACAATTCGCGATTACGTGTTTCATCTTTCTACGCAGATTTTGCCAGATCTTCGACTCCCAATCAGATTCTTCCAGGGCGCTTAAATAACGTTTGAGTGCGTTCTCAAGCTCATTATGAAATGCAGTAGCATTAATAATTTTTGCCGACGGATCATACAAAGGACCTTTTCTACGTATCCGCCAGCCATTCGTTGTCTCGCCCTGGTGCAATATCCCGCAGCGAACGCCCTTGTAAAAATCTTTTGGATCAAAAACTCCCAATTCTAATTTATTCTCTTTACACCATTTGAAAAATTCATCAAAAGCCTTCTTACTTTTACCTCTGGTATCACCCCATCCGTGCCGAAACGACTCTAGTGTTTCTATCATTAGGCAGCAAATAGCCATGGTGCAGAAACCATGCTTTTCAGAGCGATCGCCTCGCAAGGGGGTAATGTACCGCTCCTTAAAACGCTTGTGAATGAAACGGATGATTTCTTGCTTGTTCTGCTCTCTTTCCAGGCGTCAGTAGTCTTCAACTGTGAAAGCAGTGGAGAGATAGACGCTTTCAATCATGGGTACGTATTGACTATTCAGAACGCGGTTAATATCATCAGAGATGGAGTGCTTATAACCCCCTCGAAAACATCTCAACAATTTCCATGTATTTGTATTTTTCTCTACATTGAACACTGGATATTCTACACTGCCAAAAAATCATTCTGTGCCAGAAAACTGATGACCGTGTTCAAAGTACATCAGAGATAGCTAATCAGACATGTTTAAGCCCAAACTGCAATCATAAACGTAGAATATAAAATCTTGCGAAGTAGTTTTGAGACCAAAATCGTGGAGTATTCTCAAAATCTGGGCGCGATGATCGGTTCCATGATTGGCAACATGGATCAATACCTGCCAGACCATAAGATTTCTATCTTCCACTGGTTCCCTGATAGGCTGATCAAACAACATATTATCGCGTAACCCGGCAAGGTAGCCTCGCATCATCTGTTCAACGCTATCCCAACGAGCACGAATTGCTGCGCGGTCGTCAATATCGGCAGGCTGATACGGTACTGGCGGTTCGATGCCTAACAACTCACAGAACCAGACTTCATCGACGTTCATTAGATGCACAATCTGGTTTCGTACCGACCCTAGCGAGTAATTCACCTCCTGGACAAATTGCTGATAGGGGAGGTAGATGACGTGGTGCCAGATATTACGGTTTTCAGTAAAGTGATAATCGTAGAGCTGACGAAACGCATCTGCGTTCATAGGGTTATACCATTTTTCCAGAGACTGCTGTGCAAGAAACTGACCACCGCTTCCTATTCAGTTGAGCGGTCGGTGGTTTGTGGAGGTAATTGGGGAGAAGGCTGCTCAGCCGCTTTCGTTGCTTCAGGCTGCACTGGCATCACCAACGGACGCAATCGTTCAGGTAAGACACCGGCGGGACTGGGAGGATCACTCAAGCGCCCGTACAGGTAGAGGAACAGATCACGGGCCATCGCGCTGAGCGGCGCCGAGAGAATAGCGCCCAACAGACCGAAAACTTGAGAACAGACGACTAACACGACCATTAAGATAGCCGGATGCACACCCACACTTTCACCGATAATGCGTGGTACCAGGATATGATTTTCAAGCTGCTGAATCGCAATGTACAGGATCGTCACAGCCAGTGCTGTCGTCGGTGAGTCGGCCAGTCCGAGCAAGATCGCCGGAATTGCACCGATAATCGGCCCGATTACCGGTACTAATTCGGTAACCCCCGCCACCACTGCCAGAAGTACCGTGTAGGGGATATTCATCCCCGCCATATTGAGGGCCGTCAAACCGATCCATGCAGCCAGGCCAACGGAAGTACCGAGAATCAACTGACCGCGTAAATATCCGCTCAGATCGTGATCGATGATCGTAATCATCGCCCAAAAATCGGCCCGTAATCGCGGATGGATCATTTGATCAAGGTAATCGCGCCCGGCCCGCTGATCCATTAACACATAGAACAGCCAGAACGGGATCAGAAAAAAACCGAGCAAAAAGGTCACCGTATTTACTACCGAGAGCACACTATTGACCAGAAATTGCCCGATACTCTGCAAATAGTTCACGAAGTTTGCCCGTAGCGTGCTCAGGCCTTCCGAAGCTGCTGAGGCAATCGCACTCTGTATTTCGTCTTGCACTGCCGGTGGCAGGCTGGCAAGCAACTGCTCGTACTCGTCAAGCAGGCGGTTAGCTTCACGTTGAATAGTCGTAAGATCAGGTAGCGAACGGATGAGATCGGAGATTTGGGCTATCAGGGGCGGGATCACCAATGCCACCGCGAGCACCAGGATCCCAAAGGTCAGCAGATAGACAGCCAGGATTGCCAGCCAGCGCGGAAGCCAGCGATTGAAGAAATTAACCAGGGGCAGAAACAGATAGGCGAGCACACCACCAAAAATAAATGGTGTCACTGCCGATCCGGCATTCACCACTAACCAGCCGATCAGGTAGAGAGAGATGATGATTAACAGCCAGCGACCAATCTGACGAAGCAACCGAGGGGAAAAGAAATTCATTGAACCTCAACAGGTATATGCCATCATCAACGATCATCCCGTGAATTAAGGGTACTGACCGTGAGAATCGTGGCAATTGAATGACCAATATTTGTCCAGCTATACGCTGTATCGTCACGAAAGAAGAGCGTATCACCGGCATCGAGTTCATACTGCTCTTCCCCAAGCGTATAGCGCACACGACCGCTCAGAATATGAACCATCTGGCTTCCCCGTGAAGAAAAGCCTTGTTGACTGCTTCCAGGGTAGGCCTCGATCAGGCGCGCATCGAGATCGCTGTTGGGAGGTAAGAGCGAAAAGACCTGTACCGGTGCATCATCGAGCGAGAGACGAACCCGGTCAGCCACCCGCACGACCTGACCAACCTGCTGGTCATCTTCGCCCTCAAAGAAATGCGTCATTTGAACACTAAAAAATTGCGCCAGTTTGCGCAGATTCGCTACCGAGATATTCACTTTATCGCGTTCAAGACGGCTCAGAAACGATGGTGTCAGACCCGAACCCTCTGCTACTTCTTGCAGGGTCAGCCCTCGTTCCTGACGTAACCGCCCTATTTTTTGTCCGAGTGACATATGCCTACTCTGTGTAATACGAAAGAATCTACCATATCACGGTATGTTACGTCTATTTCACCATTGTCTCAAAGGTTGCTGTTTATCACTTGTGATTATACGCTACCACCTGCTCAACGTCAAGGTTTTGCACAGGAAGAAAAGAATGATTTTAGCCTGTCTCAAAGCACGATGACGTAAACAATACACAGGTGTCATTTATGAACATGACATATCATTCACAGCCTCTCTATACCCGCCGATCACGACGCTGCAATACCCATCCGGCGATGAACAAACAGACGACAGCATAACTCACCAGGATAACCCACCTTCCCACCAAATGGAGTGGGTCATGGCTAAAGGCAGCTTCGGTTTCGAGAAAGCCAGGCGTACAACCGGGTGGAATGCTTCCCTTATCATCGGTGTTGGGCAAATGACAGAGACGGTTCAGATCAAGGCTGGCGCCGAGTGCATCCATCGACCAGCGACTGATCGTAAGCCACGAGAGTGGGGTTGCAAGGCCCTCAATAGTAAAGATCAAACCGGCAAACAGAATCTGGGGGATCAGGGCAAAGGGTACCAGACTGATCGCCCGATCAGGAGTTGCCGATACCGCACTGATTGCCAGACCGAGCGCCATCCCGGCTCCTGCCGAAAGCAGGAGGGTGATGAAGGTTTCGCTGAGTGTTGGCAGCAAGATACCGGTTTCTGTAGGGAATGCCACTTTCAGCAAGATCATCCCCACCAGTACGAGCGTTTGGATCAAAATGAGCAGACTGAGCACGGCCACCTTAGAGAGGAGATACGGTGCAATCTGCAAGTTGACCAGGCGTTCACGCCGATAGACCGCCTGCTCCTTTGTGATTTCACGGGCGGCATTAATGATCCCAAACCAGACACTCACGATTGCCAGCATGAAGAGCACCTTTTTCGCTTCGCCACGCTGAATCAGGTCTTGCGCCTGTACACCGGTGAGGGCATCACTCCGCGCTACGAGCATCAGGAGCAAAGCGATAATAGGCGCCTGCAATAATAAGATCGTCAGATTGCGGCGATCTTGCAGCATTAGATCGAAGTAGCGCTGGCTGAGCAGACGAAATTGCCGCCATGCGGAAATGCGTTGCCTGGTCTGGCCTGCACTGTTACTCGTGATGTGCGGGCCAACCGGTGCGGCTGCAAGCCGATTTACGACATACTGTTGGTAAAATGGCGACTGACGGTAACGTATTTCCCATAGCTCGGCCAGTGTCGGCGGTGAAGCTGCCTGCGGATGGGCAGCCTGCCAGGCTTCATATTCAGCCCGTACATCCTGCCGTACCACCGGATGCTCAGGTGAAGCAATCCCTTCGATTTTAGTGTAAATGTCGGCAAAATCGCCACTCGTGACCTGAAAAAAGCGGAGTGCATCATCGGGCGGGCCGAAGAAGACCATCCGCCCATTACCGGCCATAAAGATGACATGATCGCATTGAGTGATGTTTGCCGTAGCATGGGTAACCAGGATCACTGTCCGTCCGCTGTCGGCTAGTCGGCGCAGGGTATACATCATCTTCTTTTCCAGCCCAGGGTCGAGTCCACTAGTTGGTTCATCGAGGAAGAAGAGGCTCGGATCGGCTAGTAATTCGGCGCCAATACTCACCCGTTTCCGTTGCCCGCCCGATAGTGCATCAATCGGTTTGTCACGATGGGCGGTCATCTCAACATCTTCGAGCACCCGATCAATCCGGGCTGCGACTTCCTGGTCGGTGGTGTCAGCCGGTAAACGGAGACGCGCCGCATATTCAAGCGCCCGTTGCACCGGTAGCGAGCGATGCAGAATATCGTCTTGCGGCACGTAGCCCAATACCGAGCGGTAGGCGCCAAAATTGCGGTAGAAATTGTCGCCGTTGACCAGCACTTGCCCCTGATCCGCCGGAGCATAGCCGCACAGTGCCTTCATAAGCGTACTCTTGCCGGTACCTGAACCACCAACAATTGCCACAAACTCCCGTGGCGCTATCGACAGCGAAACATCATGCAGAATGACGCGCTGCACACCATTGCGTGTCACAACCCGTGATAGGTTGCGCGCATCGATCCGCAGCGCACCGCGCTGATCGTAGCGATCAAGACTGGTAATGTTGTATACAAGCTTGAAGGCACCAATCTGAATTACATCACCCGGCTTGAGCACAACCGGCGCAGTAACCCGCTGACCGTTCACAAACGTGCCATTTGTACTGCCCATGTCGCGCAAGACGACAGTACCACTAGGGGCACGATCAATCTGGGCATGGAAACGCGAAACTTGCGGATTATCGAGAATGATGTCACAGCCAACACGCCCTATCGTAATTTCAGGATCATTTGGATCGAGTGGAAACCGACTCGGTGCCTCGTGAAGGGCAGGTGCTTTTACCAACGCTGGATTATGATAGGTTAGCGAGACAAAATTACCGGTTGCCGGATCGCCGATACGTAATACGTCGCCGTCAGCTAGTTCGCGCTCGGTGATTCGTCGCCCGGCAAATAGTAAGCCGTTCCGGCTGCCGACATCAACGATGCGGTGCCCATGGCCGACAGGCTCAATACGGGCGTGACGCCCGCTGACGAAGCGAGATTGCAGTACAATATCGTTATCAGGCGCCCGACCGAGTGTAAGTGGTTGCGCTCCCAACACAACATCGCGAGTACTGCCCGGCTCGGTAATGTGCAACACTGGGCCACTGTTTATAATCGTCGTCGACGAAGCGGTTGAGGTCGCGAGTGAGCGACCACAAGATGGACAAAAGCGAGCATCTATACGAGCGAGAGGGGTCTGACAAAACGGGCATATTGAGGGCTTTACGGGCGCCACAAGCATAGCTCCTGTGCTATAATGCGAGGCGTTCCAGTCAAACAGTTTCTACCTTGTGATAGCATAGATTAACCCGCTTTGCAAGACCGGCAAGATTCAGGAAATGCCCGTAACTGATAAGTTGGGTCACTGATAGACGTAGGTGATGATGCATCCAACACGTTCGGTGCAACGTCATACGGCATAGGCGCAGGACTGACATTTCAGCAGCGACAAGGACAACCGGTGACAACGCACGTTCAAGGGCAATGCAGGGTTTGCGGAAAAACGGTTGGGGCAACCCAGCAGGTATGCCCGTATTGTGGTGCTCTTCTGATACCGTTGCCTGAACAGGTGATCGTGACCGGTGAACGACAGCTAACGCTCACCGGTGACACGATGAGCATTCGCGATCTGATGATTATTGTCGAGGCCGGGATCGCTTTCTGGCGTCGGCAGTACGAAGCCTCTACCGGTGTAGCGCGTGAACAGGCTGGGCAAGCATTAAGAGAACTATCCCAGATTCTCGCCAGTCTGGCCAATCAGATCGGTCAGGGACGGGAAACGATTCGCATTACCACTCGTTTGCCAGCTCAACGACAATACCCGCTCGCGTGTCCACTGTGCGGACGCGGGAATCGAGCAGGAGCCCGCTTTTGTGTCTCGTGTGGTTCGCCGCTTTCCGCCCCGTGGCAGATAAGCCCACCACTCCCCCCGCTGAAAACCAGAATTGCGGTGCGCAGTCATGTTGGTCAGGTGCGAAGTACCAACGAAGATACCGTTTACGCGGGGATGTTCAGTCTCGGTGAGCAACAGCCATTCGCGGCCTTACTCCTGGTGGCTGACGGAATGGGAGGAGCTGCGGCTGGTGAAGTTGCATCACAACTGGCAAGCGAGACGATTAAAACATTTTTGCAGCAAACGCTCAACGAAACTTTGCCAGACACCGATGAACAATGGTTAGCATGCTTGCAAGGCGCGATGCAGGCGGCGCATGAACGCATTGTAGCTGCGGCTCGCGCCGATCCCCGTCGGGCCGGGATGGGAACAACGGCGACGTTAGCGCTGATTACACACCGCCATGCGTACCTTGCCCACGTTGGTGATAGTCGTGCATACCTGATCACACCTGGCACCGGCGATGAAGCACCGGTGTATATCCAATTAACCACCGACCACACCATTGTTGCCCGTCTGGTCGATATTGGGCAGCTTAGTCCAGAAGCTGCGCGTACTCATCTGCAACGACACATCCTTTACCGTTCACTAGGTGCCGATCAACCGCTGGCAATCGATACCCGTGTCCAACCACTGGCTGCGGGTGATGTCTTATTGATTTGCTCTGATGGCTTGTACAACCATGTAACCGACGAAGAATTGGCGCGACTGGCCCTTGCCGACGAGCCGATCCAGGCGGCAAGTGCGCTGATCGACTTAGCCAATCAACGTGGTGGACACGATAACATCTCAGTTGCCCTGGCACGCATCGAGACTGCGCCAACAATGTAGGTCAAAAGTATGCGTTGTTCAATCTGTGGTAGAGAAAATCGCTCACATGCTCGCTGTTGTGCGGGTTGCGGTCAACCTTTACCGGGCCATCACCCATTACCGGTTACCGAAGGTTGGTTGTACACGTTGGTAACTCAGACGATTGAACCCACTGTATCACCGTCTACCGGTGAGGAGGATCATATGGAAGCGCAACTTCCACTCTTTGCTGATCGTTTTTCGCCTACCTATCCGTTGAGCGACCCCTGGCCGGTTGGCCCGCTAGAGGTACGTGATCTGGCACC
>JAGHYT010000207.1:0-4880 GCA_017743535.1 Chloroflexus sp. | reverse complement strand
GACGGTCGAACAGCTCACGGGCAATGAGCAGCGCCTCAATCGTCTTGCCGACCCCCACATCATCGGCGATCAACAACCGTACCGGATGCAGACGGAGCGCCATCAGGAGCGGAACAAACTGATAGGTACGAGGCCGGATCGAAATCCGTCCCAGTGAGCGCAACGGTGCTGCGCCTTCACGGAGGGTCAAGCGGGCAGCATGCCAGAGCAGCCGGGTAGCTGCGGCATCGGCGATTTGATCGGTGGTGGGTAGCGGAAACGTCGCCGGTTGCAGATGCTCTTCCGGCAACGTATAGCCAACCAGCTCGGCCAACCGACGATGAATCGCCACCACCTGATCACTCGCCCCGGCCAGAGGCCGCAGCAACACGACATCGGGCTGATCTGATGGCAACAACACCCAATCACGTTTCCGACAACGCACAATCGAGCCAGGTTGCATAGCACTCCTGATAGCAGCACGAGATGATCCAACTGGCTGAAAAAACGACCCCCTGCATTAATGAGCACAGAATATTTCTGAGTTATCTGTGGTGAAACCATCGTTCTTCTCACCGTAGCAACACGTATTCTAGTATATCAGGAACAATACGGCAAAACCAACCTACGAGACCATTGCACAGGGTTTTCAGTCATGTCTGCGATACCCGTGGTGAGTGAAAGCCTCGCCGAGCATCCTTCTGCCCCGCAGCACATGGCTGGCGCCCTCAACTTCCCCTGGCCCTGTCCTCTTCCAAAATGGGAGAGGACAGGGGGAATGTGGCAGACAGTACTTGGCAGCGGTATTTTAGAGAGGGGTGTGGAGTGAGCATTGAGGGGATATGGAGAAGATCCCACCTTGTCCACAGCGTGTGTGGAGGTGTAGGGCTTTTCAGAGTTGTCGGGTTTTGGTCATGGTTGAACACGACCAAAACCTGATAGCTCTGAAAACCCCTCTCCCGCTTCTCAGGTTGACACCATCCCATTTTCACGGTATCGTAATCAACACATGTCGCCATGGCGACATAATCCGAAGACCTTCGGGGCAAGGTGAAATTCCTGATCGGCGGTAATGGTGGCGTGCCCACACAAGCCCGCGAGCCGCAAGGCAGGACTCGGTGTGATTCCGGGGCCGACGGTATAGTCCGGATGGGAGAAGGTCTGCGGTTGGTCTGGCACGATGGAACATGCAGTGGCAAGAGCACACCCGTTGCTCTTGTCTGTTCGTGCAACTGTACCGGTTTAGCACCGGCCGGTTGCTCTCCTCTGCTTCATCGTCCTCCCCGCGATGCCCCGAAGGTTATAAAAAGGGGTGTCGCGATGAATGATCATCACCAATGCTTCACACCTGATCACTTTATTGCCCTTGCTTTGCAGCAGGCAGCGGCTGTTGTCGGTCGTACCAGCCCTAATCCGCCGGTTGGGGCAGTGGTCGTGCGTGATGGGCAGGTGGTTGGGGTAGGTGCCACCCAACCCGCCGGCGGACCGCACGCAGAACGAGTCGCGTTGGCGGCTGCCGGTCACCGCGCACAAGGGGCCGATCTCTACACGACCCTTGAACCATGTACGTTCCACGGCCGTACACCTCCTTGCACCGAAGCCATCATTGCTGCCGGTATCCGGCGCGTCTTTTTCATTGCCCGTGATCCCGACCCGCGCATGGGGGCCGGAGCAACGCCGGTGTTGCAGAGTGCCGGGATCGAGGTGCATCGGATCACGACTGGCGCTGCCGTTGTCGCCGAACAACTGGCACCGTTTCGGTGTCGGGTACTGTCTGGTCGGCCATTAGTCACGGCCAAATATGCCATGACGCTCGACGGTCGGATTGCGACTGCCAGTGGCGATAGTCGTTGGATCACCGGTGCCGCCGCTCGTGCTGAGGTGCATCGGCTCCGCGATCGGGTTGATGTGATTATGGTGGGGGTCGGTACCGTGCTCAAAGATGATCCGCAACTGACCACCCGTCTCGATCAACACTGGCGGATGCCGCGCCATCCGCTGCGGGTGATTGTGGATAGTCATGGTCGAACCCCGTTGGAAGCGCGGGTACTTAGCGCCGACCTCCCCGGTCAGACACTGATTGCGACGGTGAAGCCCGCTCCGGCCTGGGTGAGCGCCGTACAGGAGCGTGGGGGAAAGGTGGTGCAATGTCCACCTGGCACCGACGGGCGTGTCGCTCTTAAGCCGTTACTGTGCTATCTCGCAGAGCAGGGGCATAATCACGTGTTGGTTGAGGGCGGCGCGACGCTGTTGGGTGCGCTGCACACTGATGGTTTGATCGATGAAGTCTGGGCCTTCATTGGTACCCGGATCGTCAATGATGCCCTGGCGCCAGCGCCCATGGCTGGCGCCGGTGTGCCACGAATGGCCCTGGCTCACAACTATCGTTTGCGTCGAATTGAACAGTACGACCAGGACGTACTGCTGGTTGCCTCGTCAATCGCTGCGCCATGGTGGAATATCGAGGAGGTTGTTGATGTTTACCGGGATTGTGGAAGAGATGGGAACGGTTGCACACATTGTCGGTGATCAGGCTCAGGCGAACCAACTGACTGTGACCTGTCATACGGTGCTGGAAGGAACGCGCATTGGCGACAGTATTGCGGTCAATGGCACATGCCTGACGGTGACAGCGCTGACCGATCACAGCTTCACAGTTGGGCTGAGTCCAGAGACGCTACGACGCACCAATTTGGGGCGGCTTAAGGTCGGTGATCCGGTGAATCTCGAACGGTCCCTCGCGTTTGGTGGCAGAATGGGCGGGCATTACGTCCAGGGCCACGTCGATGGCGTCGGTGAAATTGTCGCTATTGTTCCCGAAGGCGACTCGAAGCGCGTGACGATTCGCCCGCCTGCCCATTTGTTGCCGTACATCGTCGAAAAGGGTTATATCGCGGTTGACGGTGTGAGTCTGACGGTGGCCGAAATGGGGCCTGATACGTTTACTGTTGCGTTAGTCGCCTATACCCAATCGGCAGTCATTATGGGCCGCCAGGAGGTCGGGGCGTTTGTGAATATTGAAGTTGACATAATTGCAAAGTATGTGGAACGGCTGGTCGAAGCTTACCGGCGGGAGGCGCACTAATGTTTGCATCAGTTGCGGAGGCTTTACAAGATTACGCAGCCGGGCGAATGATCATCATTGTTGATGATGCGGATCGTGAAAACGAAGGTGATCTGGCCTGTGCTGCCCAACACGTTACTGCCGAGACAATTGCATTTATGGCGCGTGAAGGTCGGGGGCTGATCTGTCTGGCGCTCGCCGGTGAGATTGCCGACCGTCTGGGGTTAGCGCCGATGGTGCAGCACAACCGGGCTCGTTTTGGGACCAACTTTACCGTTTCGATCGAAGCGGCGCACGGTGTTACAACCGGTATCTCGGCTGCTGATCGAGCGCATACCATTCGGGTGGCAGTTGATCCCGCAAGTGGCCCGAATGATCTGGTACAACCGGGCCATGTCTTTCCGCTACGGGCAGCGCCCAACGGTGTCCTGGAGCGCCGCGGTCAAACTGAAGCGGCTGTCGATCTGGCGCGGCTGGCCGGTTTGCGTCCGGCTGGGGTCATCTGCGAGATCATGAACGACGACGGTACAATGGCGCGTGGGCCGGATCTCGTCCGTTTTGCTGCCCGTCATGGCCTTAAGATTATCAGTGTGGCGCAACTGGTAGCCTACCGCAAGCGACACGAGCGCCTTATTGAATGTATGGCTGAAGCACATCTGCCTACGCCTTACGGTACCTTTCGCATCGTGTCGTACACTGCTCGTTGCGCACCTCATGAAGCGGTCGCCTTAGTGATGGGGAATCCTGTAGCGGATCAACCGGTGTTGGTACGCCTGCATTCTGAATGTCTGACAGGTGATGTGTTTGGGAGTCTGCGCTGTGATTGTGGCGAACAGCTCAGTACCGCAATGCGGCAGATTGCGGCTGCCGGGCGTGGTGTGGTGGTGTATCTGCGGCAAGAGGGGAGAGGGATCGGGTTACATAATAAACTGCGAGCATATGCACTGCAAGAGCAAGGTTTTGACACGGTAGAGGCGAATGAACGTATTGGTTTTCCTGCCGATCTCCGTGATTATACCGTCGGAGCGCAGATTCTTGTCGATCTTGGCCTGCACAACGTTCACCTGTTGACGAATAATCCTCAGAAAGTCGCTGCATTACGTGAGTTTGGCTTTCTGGTTACGCAAGTTCCGATCTACGGATCGATCAATCCACATAATGTAACGTATTTGCTTACGAAACGATATCGAATGGGTCATCAACTGGAGCATCTCTATGGCAATCTATGAAGGTACGCTGGTAGGCAGTGGGCTACGGATCGCGATCGTCGTCAGTCGTTGGAACGAGCTAATTACCAATCGCCTGCTTGACGGCGCCCGTGACGCGCTACGTCGGCATGGGGTCGCGGAAGAGCACATCGATATTGCCTGGGTACCGGGTTCGTTTGAGATACCGCTGGTTTGTCGGCGATTGGCCGAACGTGGTCGGTACGATGCGATCATTGCACTGGGCGCGGTAATCCGCGGTGCTACCAGCCATTACGAGCACGTAGCCAACACTGTGAGCAGCGGTATCGCCCAGGTGAGTCTACAAACCGGTGTTCCCTGTATCTTCGGTGTGATCACGACCGAAAATATCGAACAGGCGATTGAACGGGCCGGTACGAAGGCTGGCAATAAAGGGTTTGAAGCAGCTACCGCAGCGATCGAGATGGCTACTTTGCTACGCAACCTTGAGCACTAAGCGCCTAATCAAAAAGCCCAGATTTTCTCACGAGGCTCGTACCGTACCTATGCTCCCATCGTGTGAGGAGTTTTCAACGTGCTTTCTCTTCAGCCACTCCACGTTCCCCCTTCCTCTCCCCATATAGAGGAAGGGGGCGAGGGGGAGGGTGAGG
>JAGHYT010000206.1:0-4885 GCA_017743535.1 Chloroflexus sp. | reverse complement strand
AGCCCCCCCCGCAAGCGGGGGGGGCTAGGGGGGGGTAGCACGCCCCGCTTGCAGGGGGGGCGAAGTGAACCCAAATTCGCGCTACAATATCACCGTTGCTGCACTGAATGCACGAGTTGCGGAAAGGATATTGCTACCGCTATGACGCCTGACATCGCCATTGTCCCCGCTAGCGAATGGCCAGAACTGATTGCACTCTTCGAGCGCTGCAATCGTACCGATAGTATCGAACTACCTCTCTATCTCAACACCGATCTGGCGCCGACGATGGCTGCGGCGCGGTTTGGTGATACCCTGGTCGGCGGAATTGTGATGTACGGCTATTTTGCGATTGAAGCAGTGATTGCCGTTGATCCGGCGTGGCGTCGGCGGGGGATCGGTCGCCAGTTGGTCGATCAGGTTGCACGTTGGGCGCAGGCTCGTGGTGGGAGCTGGTTGGTACTGGCCGATGAAGCCGGTGCGTGTGTCGCACCTTTTGCGGCTGCACTTGATTTGCAGCGGTTGAATGTTGAGGTGCTGTTGCATCTCGATCCGGCTCAGGTGCCGCCGCTACCGGTTTTACCGCCGAACTGGCACGTGCGTCTCGCTGAAACGGATGATGCAGCAGTTGTTACCGCAATCATTGCTGATGCGTTCGGCGATCCGGTTGAAAAAGTAGAGGCATTTGTTGCTGATTGCATTACAAATCCTGTTCATCGCTTCGTGATCGGCGAGATTGCCGGTATCCCGGTTGCAGTGTTGCGGCTGCTAAGGGACGAGCAGCGTGTGATGATTGCTACCTTTGGTGTTCGTCGCGAGCAACAGGGGCGTGGGTATGGTCGGTTATTGCTGCTAACGACGTTGCACCGGCTATTAGCCGCTGGTTATACCGACATTCGGATTGAGGTTGAAGAGCATAATACTCCTGCTTACCATCTTTATCAGGCTTGTGGGTTTGTACCATATCGTCGGTACGGGCAGTACGGTAGGCGGAGTTGAGCATGAGCCATAGTTCTCTAGTTGGTGTGATCGGTATGATGACGTCGCTTTGCCCGTGAATGAACGGCGAGACTCAGGTAATGAATGTTCTCCAGACCTTCAGAACGTCCCTCTTCCACACAGTTTCCCGGCAGTAAGCACGGGCTGGCAGTCCGCGTCGTGGGGGCATTCCGAAGAAGAACACTGTAGAGGCGGGTTCGTAACCCTCCCCTGTCGCATGCTGACAGGCATGAGGAAAGAGGGGACGTGGCGGGAATAGATTCTCTCACCCTTCCGTTCACTCTCTCCTACAACTCCTGCCGGCAGGAACCACCTGCTTTTCGCATTTTCCCACTTGACCTTCCAGCAACTGGAAGGTGTATGCTCAGCGAAGAGAAACAGGGTTGAGGAGGTTACTGTTCTTTCGCTGCTTTCACTTCAGAGGAGGCCAATCTATGGCAACCGAATGTCCGGTATCGGTCGCCGATCCACCAACGTGTGAACCACATCCTCATTCACCCCAATCCGCTGTCTGTCCGATGTGTGGCATGCGTGGTAAGGCGGTAACGCTCCAAACCGTGAAGGCTCAGGCAGCGATCAGTTTACGCCGGCTTCAGTTGCAGCCGTTCTGGTTTTGTCGTTCGGCTGCCTGTCCGGTAGTCTATTTTAGCCCGGTTAGTGGTCAAACGCTGACCGTTGATCAAGTCCGTGAGCGGGTGTATCAAAAAGAACCTGGTTGCCCTGATGTGCTGGTGTGTTACTGTTTTCAATACCGAGTTGGCGATATTCAGTTAGTTTCTGCTGCGGAACGTGCCGCCGTGATTGCCGACATCAAAGCCGGTATTGCTGCTGATCAGTGTGCGTGTGAATTGCGTAATCCACAGGGCGCCTGCTGTCTGGGTAATGTGCAACGTATCGCCAAACAAGCCCTCTCTCCTTGAGAACATCTTTTTCTTCGCGCAGTCCTCCTGGAACTTCTTCCAGCTCATCTACGTCAATGCTCTAGAGCATATTACAGATGTTCAGGAGGGTTTTATGATTAGCCTATCACGTCGGGGCGTCAAAGTTGGAATCGGGCTGGTTGTATTACTCGTTAGTTTGGGCATCGTTTTGTTCAGTCAGACGAAAATGACTCCAGAAACAGTATCCCCTATCGCTTGGCCGACGGCGCCTGCCGCTATGCCAATGGCAGGTGGGGGCGTTAGTGGCGCACCGGCAATCGAACAGCGCTCTTTCAGTTACTCCACCGGTGGTATGCCTGTGGAACAAGCGACTGGCCATGCAACTATGGTTGATCGCCTGATCATTAAGACGGCATCGCTTGCGCTGGAAGTCCCCGATGTTGCCGCTGCTGAACGTGCGTTGCGGCAACGGGTTGAGGCACTTGGTGGTTTTGTTGTGAGCGTTCAGACATATGGGACGGGGGCTGAACAAAGTTCTACGGTTGTGTTGCGTGTACCGGTTGAGCGCTTTGAGGCGTTATTAAGCGATATTGAAGGTCTTGCCCGCAAAGTATTGCGACGAAGTGTAAGTGGCGAGGATGTGACCGAAGAATACGTTGATCTTGAGTCGCGCTTGCGTAACCTCGAAGCGACGAATACCCGTCTCCTCGATCTTCTTGCCCGTGCGCAAAATGTGGAGGAAGCGCTAAAGGTAAATCAGGCCCTGAACGACATTCAAGAGCAGATTGAGCGTATAAAGGGTCGGATGCAGTATTTGGAACAGAGTGCGGCAATGTCAACGATCACGGTCGAATTGGTACCAGTCCCACCACCGACACCGGTTATTGCAGAGGATGGCTGGCAGCCACTTGAGGTCGCACGTATTGCTCTGCGTCGACTCATTGAACTCGGGCAGAATCTGGCGAACGTCGTGATTGTGCTGCTGGTCTGGACGCCGGTCTGGTTGCCGGTTGCACTGTTTGGTTTCTGGGCCTGGCGACGGGTTGGTCGGCGGAGTGCTGCTTCGTGACTATCGTCGTTGCTTCCTGTCGGGGCGAGGCGTCGCCTCGCCCCGCCTCGTGAGTCGTCTTGCATCCATCGGCGAGATTCATCCATCGTAATGTATCAAGCTTCGTTTCGCATCGGTGGGTTGTGCCTCTGCTCCCTCTGCCTGCTTGTTGAACACTCGGAGTTATGCTATCGTTACCGTAACTGGCATCTGGCGAGGGACGGTATGACTGCTGGTACCACACCGTTGTTCGTTATAACAACTGATGATGTGCTCAGGGTACAACTCAGCGAAATGTTAGGCGTGGCCTGGCAGGTCACACCGGCCACCTCGATCACGGAAGTGCATCTTCATTTGCTCGATCTTCGCGAGCACATACCGCCTGATCTGGCTGCTGCCGCCGAGCAAGCGCCGATTGTCGGTCTAGTACATGATCCTGCTGGTGCAGTCGCTGTGTTGCAGGCAGGCGTACACGAGGCATTAACGACGGCTGAGCTCCTGCCGCTGTGTCTGATGCGGGCACTTACTGCGGCTCAGATACGCTGGCAGATTGAATACCGTCGCCGTCAGCAGTTGGCCGAAGCACGTGCGCAGGTACAGGCTCTTACCGTGCGTTTGCAAAACGAGCAGATTCGCGATCCACTGACCGGTCTGTACACACGCCGCTATCTGCAAGAAACGCTTGAGCGCGAGTTACGTCGTGCGGATCGTGAGCAGATAGTGCTCAGTGTCGCACTGATCGATATCGATCAGCTTGAGCAGGTTAACTGGCAGTTTGGTCGTGCACTCGGTGATGTGGTGATTCAGCATGTGGCTGGCTTAATCGGACGGCAAGTGCGTGGCGGTGACATCTTTTGTCGCTACGGCGGGGATGAATTTTTGCTCGTCTTGCCGCGGGTCACGTCTGAAACAATCGTGCATCGTGCTGAACAATGGCGCTCAGCCATCGCACACTCGGTCATTCGTCCTGGTACGCTCGATATACAGGTGACCATTTCAATAGGAACGGCAACCTTTCCGCGTGACGCTCGTCAGGCGGCTGATCTTTTGCAGTGCGTTGGCGAGGCTTTGTATGCCGCCAAGATGGCCGGTGGGAATTGTATTCGTCCATGGCCCAGTGCTCTCAAGTAGTCTGTGACCACGACGGTACGGTGAAGTCTGAACAAGGAGAAAAGCAATGCGATTGGCAGGGAAGCGAGTAGCTATTCTGCTGGCAGAAGGAGTCGAGGACCTAGAGTTCTATGTACCGATGATGCGATTGCAGGAAGAGGGGGCAGAAGTGCTGGCCGCCGGCCTCGATCTCCGGCCAGTACGAGGTAAAAATGGTCTGGAGATAGTGCCGACGACAACGATTGCCGAATTACGTGCAGATGATCTCTTCGGACTCGTGTTGCCCGGTGGTTGGGCGCCCGATAAATTGCGACGATACCAGGTTGTGACCGATCTAGTACGGGCGATGGATGCTGCTGGAAAAGTGATAGGCATTATCTGTCACGGTGGTTCAATTGCGATTTCTGCCGGAATTGTTCGTGGTCGACCGGCAACCGGATCAACCGGTATCAAAGACGATCTCATCAACGCCGGTGCACTGTGGGTGGATGAGGCCGCGTTCCGTGATGGGCATCTGGTCTGGGGACGGGTGGTAGCCGATATTCCGGCATTCTGTCGTGAATTGGTGGCGGCATTGGTGGAACGAGCATGACGTTACGAATTGCGTACTGTTCGCCGGTTAATCCAGCGCCTTCGGGGATTTCTGACTATAGCGAAGAGTTGTTGCCGTATCTCGCGCAGTATGCCGAGATAACCCTCTTCATCGAGGATGGGTTGCGGCCAGCAAATCCGCAACTAATCAAGCATCTTCCGATCAAACCCATGCGTCAGCTCGAGCGGCTGGCTCGACGCGGAGTGTTTGATGCAATCGTCTACCACATCGGTAATAGTCCGGCGCATGCCGGTATCTGGCGGGTGGCCCAGCGCT
>JAGHYT010000205.1:0-4889 GCA_017743535.1 Chloroflexus sp. | reverse complement strand
ACCGGCCTACAGGTCGTTATTCACCATCCACCGGCATTCGTTTCGTGGCGTGGCGAACCACCGCGTCGTTTCAGTGCCTTCTGGCGGCGCGTAGCGGAAGAAGCTCTCCGACCGGGGAGTACAGGGCCGGAGCTGCCGTCAGAAGAGGTGGAGTGAGCTATGGAATTTCAGGGGAAAGTTGCTATCGTAACCGGCGGCGCCCAGGGCATTGGGCGGGCGACCGCACTGGCGCTCGCCCGTGAAGGGGCCAGTGTGGTGATCGCCGACCGCGACGAGGCGGCCACAGCAGCGTTAGTCGCCGGTATTAATGCCTGGGGAGGGCGGGCGCTAGCAGTAATCGCCGATGTCAGCAACGAGGCCGATGCCGCCCGGATTGCCAATGAAACGGTATTGGCTTTCGGTGGTATTGATCTGTTAGTGAACAACGCCGGTATTCAACAACCGGGAACGATTGAAAGTACGACGTTACAGCTCTGGAACGAGATTATCGCAGTCAATCTCACCGGTGTTTTTCTTGTCTCACGCTTCGTCATGCCCGAATTGCGGCGACGGGGTGGCGGCGCGATTGTCAATGTTGCATCAGTCTATGGTTTACGAGCTGAACCAGGTTGGGCAGCCTATTCGGCCTCTAAGGGTGGGGTGATTGCGCTGACCCGTGCAATGGCAATTGACGGCGCAGCCGACGGGATTCGGGTTAATTGTGTGTGTCCGGGTTTGATCGACACCTCATTACTACGCGCCAATGCGGCGCTGATCAATGCCCAACGTCCAGATGAGGCATTGCGTGCCTTTGCCCGCCGCGTACCGCTCGGTCGGCTAGGTACACCAGAGGAGATTGCCAATATTATTCTCTGTTTGCTCAGCCCAACTGCCGAGTATCTCACCGGCGCCGTCATTACTGCCGACGGTGGATTTGAGGCCCGCTTGTAAGCAGGAGATGTCTATGATCACCGTTACCGTGCGCTTCTTTGCCGGTCACCGCGACATTGTCGGGCGTGCCGAGGCACAGTATACGCTAACCGAGGGCACAACGCTGGGTCAGTTGTGGGAACAGTTGATAGCCGAATACCCACGGCTGGCTGGCTACACCGGTAGGCTGCTGTTCGCCGTGAATCAGCAGTTTGCGCAGCCAGCAACTGTGTTGAGCGATGGCGATGAAGTCGCTTTTATCCCGCCTGTCAGTGGCGGACGGAGTGATGACGTATGATTGAACCATTTGTAATTACAACCGAACCCCTTGATCCGGCGCCATTGGTGGCGGCAGTACAAACACCAGATGATGGCGCTGTAGTAACGTTCAGCGGTGTCGTGCGAAACCAATTCGGTGGCCGTCCGACAGCATTTCTGGTCTATGAAGCCTATGCCGAAATGGCCGTACCGGTGCTCCGCCAGATCGCCGATGAAGCACGGGCACGCTGGCCTATCGGGCGCGTGTGTGTACATCATCGGGTAGGGCGATTGGAAATCGGCGAGACCGCAGTACTGGTAGTCGTTGCCGCGCCGCACCGCGATGCAGCCTTCGCTGCTGCTGCATACATTATGGATCGGATCAAAGAAATTGCGCCAATCTGGAAGCAGGAACACTGGGCCGATGGAACCGCCGAGTGGCGTGAGTAATTGCCGTTTTTCGACAAAATACAACTAGCTCAGACGTATCTTCCTCGGAGTTGAACACTTATACTATGCCGGAACTACCTGAAGTCGAGACTGTCGCCCGTTCCCTTGTACCACAGCTTCAGGGCCGTATCATTGTGAGTTTGGCCAAACTCGACTGGCCGAAAATGATCACGCCGCCTCCTGCCGAATTTACTGCACTGATCACTGGCCGACGGATCGAGACTGTCGGACGGCGAGCGAAGTGGCTTCTTCTCACCCTTGATCGTGGATGGACAATGGCAATCCATCTGCGTATGTCAGGGCACTTGCTGGTTACCGAACCGACTGCGGCTCATGAACCGCACGTGCATTTCGCCCTCGAACTTGATAATGGTCGTTGCCTGATCTTCAACGATCAACGCAAATTTGGGCGAGTTCATCTCCTTGATCAGCAGGGGCTGGCGGCGCTTGATCGATCCCATGGCCCAGAGCCACTGACAGATGATTTCACACCGGACACCCTGGCTCAACAACTGCAACACCGACGCGCACCAATTAAAACCTTACTTCTCGATCAGCACCTGATCGCCGGAATTGGTAACATCTACGCCAATGAAGCCCTCTGGCTTGCCGGTATCCATCCGCTGACACCAGGTGCGGCGCTCTCGCCAGAGCAGATCAACCACCTGCATCGCGCCATTCGTGTCGTTCTCCAGGAAGCAATTGCCAACCAGGGCAGCTCATTACGCAATTATCGCGATAGTTACGGCCAACGCGGCTCGCAACAAGAACATTTTAACGTCTATGACCGGGCAGGTAAACCTTGCCCACGTTGCCAGACCCTGATCGAGCGGATCGTTGTCGCTCAGCGTAGTACCTACTTTTGCCCGTTATGTCAGCGAGGCATGCAACCGGTAACGTGATTATGTACAATACATCTGTGTTAAACAGCAACTCAGCACCAGCCTGATAGTATCTCTGGTGCACGACATACAGTGGAGCAATCAAGTGCACGAACCAATCCTGCTGGTAGAAGACGATCCAATTATCCAGTTATCCCTAACCACCATGCTGCGACGCGATGGCTATGCCGTTGATACTGCCCGTAATCTTGCTGAGGCACGTCAAATGATCGCTTCGCGGCGACCACGGGTCATCTTGCTCGATCTCGGTCTACCAGACGGAAGTGGCTTTGAGCTCCTGAAATGGCTGACCAAGGAACCGGATCGACCATTGATCATCGTCACCACAGCGAATGACACCCCAAAAGCCATCCTCGAGGCCATAGCACTCGGTGCGTTTGATTATCTGACTAAGCCCATCAACAGTGACATCCTTCGCTACACCATGCAGCGTGCATTGAATTATGATCAGCTTTGGCAACAGGCGCGAAACTGTGAAGAACTACAAAGTGACGTCCAGCAAACACGTCAGACCATTCGTGATATGGCTCATCATATCAGCCAAGTCTTAACAGTTATTATGGGTGAAGCGCAACTGGTTCACGAAGAGGTTACCGATCCGACACTACGCGAGAGTCTCAACCGGATTGTCCGCATGGCCGAGGATGCAGCACAGACCCTCTCGGCGCTCCGTGCATTGCGTCTCTTGGGGATACAAGAAAGCAATAGTGAATTTTCACATGAGTAATGATCTGTTATCTATGTTGTGTATAGATAAAAATCGCTCAAACCTACCCTTGATCTGCGAGGAACGTGAAGACTGCTCGAGAAATACCGGCGAAGAACGCCGTCCAGATGCGCAAAACACCCCTCAGCCGACGCGGTGGCCTGGGGAGGCGAGCTTCTGGCCCGCAGTGACAAGCATGACCGGTGAGCTGCCAAGCGTGTGGCTGCAAACGACCATTAAAACGGGAAGCTGTTCATCTCTGCACGCACGGCGAATGGGTTGGCAACCTGACGCACTCATTTCACTCTTCTTCTCGCCGTTACCATTGCCGAGTCGGGAAATAATGTTGAAAATCCCTCGAGGCGTGCATACTATTCAATCTTGAAAGAAAACTCCATGGAACCCTCTGCGCTGAGTAGCCTGATTCCACGTTTGTTATCTTTGAAACTTCTGCCGCGCACCGGCTGGTTGCAACGTGGAGTGCGTGATGCAGAGAGTATTGCCGATCACTCATTTGGTGTGGCCGTACTCTGTCTTCTAATTGGTGATCAAATTGAAGGCATTGATCGCGGACGACTCCTCGCAATTGCACTGTTGCATGACCTGGCCGAGTCGCTGTTAGGTGATTTGCCAGCGTCGGCTACCCGTCTGCTCGGTAGTGAAACAAAGCGCAAGGCTGAACGAGACGGTCTGACGAACCTGATCGGAAATCTGGCGCGCGCTGATGAATATCTGGCGCTATGGGATGAATACGTCAACGGAACTTCCCGTGAAGCACGGCTGGTTAAGGCAATTGACCGACTGGAATTGATGGCGCAAGCGTTAGCCTACGAACGAACCGGTATTCGCGGCCTCGATTCATTCTGGCCGGACCACGACGATTGGGCAGCAGAGTTTCCCCCCGTGGCTGCGTTAGCTTCTTATTTACGGGCTGAACGAAGCCGGTTGATCTAACCACCGTACAAAGGCATAGCATATGCCTGTCCTTATGACCACCCAATCCGCTTGCTTTCATCGTGTAAAGGGTGTTTGAAAAATCTCCTATCCCCCGCAGGTCGCTGCTCTGCGTTGGGTGATGTGGATGATGGGCGGCGCACCCATCGGTTGATGTATTAAGCGCCTATCCGGAATACCCTTTCGCAGAAGAAGATCGGTTGGGCGCAGCGGCGTTGCGCCCGTACATCGATCAGGTTTCATCCGCCGTACCGTGAGACGATTATTCGGATAGACTCTAAGAGCATGATCAAAAACCTGGGCTTCTGATGAGTCTTGACAATGGTAGGCAATAGAGTGTTTAAGGGAGTGCTGGCAGACAACGCATGTATTTCCGCGCCGCGCTGGAACAGGGTTGCAACGGTTTAAGCGTCTGTGCTGCGGAGCACGCTTGGCGGCCCTCACCTTCCCCTTAGCCCCCTTCCCCTCGCCGTGTGGAAGAGGAAGGGGGAAATTAAGAGCCTATCCGAAATATCTCATCCTAGAACGTGACAGTCAGCGTTGGACGCCTCTCGCCGTCCTGATGCGACCGTTGTGGCGTCAGGGTACCCGACGGCCACCGTGCCAGGATGGGAAGCAGCGGTCACTACGCGGGATACCGACGCGATGCACTGCTATCCAGACTACACCGGTTGCAGGTTAGAATGGGAACTGTCTCTTATACACATCTG
>JAGHYT010000204.1:0-4973 GCA_017743535.1 Chloroflexus sp. | reverse complement strand
GTGTCATCCTCTAATCTTACCGCACTCAAGGCCAAAAGTGCATAACAGACTCTAGATACCCGTCATTGCCGTGTCAAGCACTTTACGGAACACCTCCATATCGCTACGCAAATCGTCTAGCCGTTGTTGAACAGCACCACTGGCTGATGACATCGCTACTGCATCAGCAGTACGCAAACGGATCGTTTCGGCCAAAATAGTATCGAGGCTGGCATCAATATTTGCCAGTTGTGCCTGAATACGATCGAAATAAACCCGCAAATCCTGAAAATGTTTTTGCTGGGTCAGAAGAGCTTGCCGACGCTCTTCAAGTTGTTGACGGGTAAAAGGATCGATGGTTGCACTTATCTGCCAGTTTAGTTGCGTCAGTTGTTGTTCAAGTTTCTGGTAATTATTGTCTTTGAAGTAGCGTTCAATAATCTGTCCCTTATCAGCCAGGTAGTACGCTTCTTCGAGCAAATCACGAGTCTGTGATACAACATTATTGAGAATACCGGTTAATGGCCCTTGAACGCCCGCGACCGCCTGTTCGATCTCCTTTTGTGAGCGTTCAATCTCGCGGATAAGCGCACGCAGCGTTGGGCTGGTAATACGCGGACGCGGCCGAGGCGGGGGCAACGTCAGAAGTGGGTCTTGGGCGGCCATCCACACTGCAACACCGTAAACTATCAAGCCGAGCGGAAGCCACCAGATGGTGATAGTTAAGCCACCGAATATTGCCGCTACCAGCACGAGCAAGTAGAGAGGTCGAAAGGCTGCTACACGTAAGGCATTCATACATTCTTTCCCGGTACGTAGCGGTTCTAGCCTGATGATTGTCTGTCAGAACCGGTATATCTGCACATCTGCCGCTGTCATTCCACCAACACATATTTTGTTACTGATTGAACACATCCTGCCAGGTTGAAATGAGCGCCTCTACAACCGCTTGCGAAGGGTTCTCGAGTTGTGTTTTCAGATCGAGCTGTAAACCGAGATCACGGTAACGACCAAAGAGCGAGTCCCGATCATCGAGATTTACAGTCACTTGAGGGATGACCGGACGAAAACCGAATTCACGCATCGCAATCGTCTGCTCCGCTGGACTGAGCAAAAAGTCGCGTAAGTGGAGCGCCGCTGCTCGTTCAGCGCTATCAACCCACGGCGCTGTCAGAATGGTAAAGGGATGATCACTGAGCAACGTTGTCTCAGGATAGTAGACTCGTACCTCCAAAAAACGTCCTTCGGCCTGGCGAAACACCTGCAACGCGAGACTTTCGTAGGTCGTAATGATGTCATACACGCCGGGCCGAATAACGAAATCGGTTGTCAGCGTACCAGTACTATCCGGCCAAGCCGGTACCTTCAGTTGTCGCAACCAATCACGAAACCCGGAGTCACGTACCTGACTAACATTCAATTGGGTAGTCTGATGATACTGCGCGGCCAAAACGATTAGCGTCTGCAACCCCCCATTACTTGAGACGGGTGAAGAAATCCCGACCTTCACCGCTTTAGCCTGATCGGGGAGTTCACGCTGCCATAATAACCACGGATTTGTAATTCCGGCGGTTGATTGGGCATCACGCATGAGAGCCACGATTGGCGAGAAGACCAGAGGTGAGACCGAATCACGCAAGAGATCGGGTCGTATCTGGCGCAGTTCATCAATTTGAATCATACTGGCCGGGCTGATGGCTGTCGGTTGATACCCTTCGCGTTCAATGGCCTCGATCAAGCCACGCGAACCGGCTACCCGGAAGCGAACTTCAATCCGGCGACCGTTAATGTTTGGGTTCGTCTGAGCAAACCGTTCAAGGGCACTCCGAATCCAGGCTTCTTTCTCGGAACTGACAGCCAGTTCGACCCGAATTGGTGGCGCGGCAGCGGCAAGCGGAAATGGAGACCATCCAATCGGGCCAAAAATCACTGTTGTCGTGGCCATCAGAATAGTGGCTAAGAGGTAGATACCAGCAATGACACGGGAGATTCTGAGCATGCATTCCTCGCTCAACTACTGCGGCAGTTCAATGGTCGTATCTTCACCTAACCTCGATAGATGATGCCTTGAAACCGGTAGATAGCAGTCTTCCTTATTCGACAAGATCAGCAGTAGAAAAACCTGACGAAGCCGGTAAACCTGTTCATTGTAGCTCGTTGGCCACATTACCAAGAATACATTAAGACCATTTCCATGGTAGCACCTCATCAATACCAGTGCATTGCTAATTTGATGAATTCATCTACTGATACGCAATCAATACAGCTATCGTTACAGAAAAGAAGTTATTATTGTGTCGGCAAATTGTGAAAAGTTTAACTTAATCTAAATATCTGTATTACTTAACCATTACTTAATAGTTCAATGATGATTGATTAATCTCGGTATACTACTATGACATCACGCTGACCGAAGACCAAGAAAGTGGATGTGTATGGCCACGTATACACCCAGACAAGAGCGACATCCGAATACGTTACGACGCGAACATCGTGAATGGTTATTGTTTGCACTTTTCATCGGTCCTAATCTGTTCCTTTTTGCAGTATTCACTTATTGGCCGCTACTCTACAACATCTACCTTAGCATGGTACGTTGGGATTTTCTACGCCCAACCATGACGTTCGTCGGTCTACAAAACTACATCGATGCGTTTAGCGACTGGCGGTTTTGGAACATTATCTGGCAAACCGCTACGTTCACGATATGTTCGGTTGGATTGACCCTCATTTTAGGATTACTCCTGGCCCTGCTGCTCAATCAACCGCTACGTTACCGAAACACTGCACGCGCCATCGTCTTTTCACCAGTTGTGATGTCGGGCGCGGTTGTAGCAGTGGTTTGGAGCTATATTTTCGATCCACGCTACGGGCTTATCGATCAACTGCTGGGCTTTATTGGTCTTGACTCACCCAACTGGCTGGCCGATCCATTTTGGGCGATGCCGGCGGTGATCATTGTCTACGTATGGAAAAATCTCGGTTACGCCGTTGTTATCTATCTTGCCGGTCTACAGAATATTCCGCGAGAGTTGTACGATGCGGCACGGGTGGATGGCGCTGGCGCATGGGAGCGGTTCTGGAATGTCACCCTCCCTGGTCTCTCGCCCGTTGCCTTTTTCCTCTCGGTGACCAGTGTCTTGACCTGCTTTCAAGCCTTTGACATTATTCGCGTACTGACCAATGGTGGCCCGGCTGATGCAACGACCACACTTATCTTCCACCTCTATGAATTGGGATTTGTCTCATACGATGCCGGGAAGGCTGGAGTGGTTGCAATTGTACTGTTCCTGATCATGCTCTTCTTAACGATTGTGCAGATCCGTTATATCGAGCGACAAGTGACTTACGGATAAGGTGTAGGCGTCCGCGATAACAGAGCAGTTCGTTTTGAAACGTGGATAGATATGGCGACGATTAACGAACTTGAGCATTCGGTCAAGCCAGCCGCTGTCCATCAACAACGCATCTCACTCTCATTACTGGGATGGCGTATTGTCGGTTATCTCACCCTTGCCATTACTGTACTCATCATTGGCCTACCAGTTTACTGGACGGTGATGGCCTCCTTTAAGGAGACTCGTGAAATCTACTCGCTGCCGGTAACGTGGTGGCCTACCAGTCCTACCCTCAACAATTTTCCGGCAGCCTGGCAGGCGGCGCCCTTTGGACGATATTACCTGAATAGCTTTATCACGACGTTCTTTGGTGCAGCGATTGAAGTGATCCTGGCGCTTTTTTCTGCTTACGCGTTGGCATACCTGCATTTTCCGCGCAAGGACCTTGTCTTCCTGCTGTTGCTAGCAGCCTTAATGGTACCGGTTGAGATCACCATTGTGCCCAATTATCTGACTATCGCCCGACTCGGTTGGATCAATACTTACCAGGGCATCATTATTCCAGGTGCAGCAATTGCTTACGGCACCTTTCTGCTGCGCCAGGCATTTATGGCTGTTCCTCACGAAATCCTCGAAGCAGCACGAGTGGATGGAGCCGGGCACTTGCGCATCCTGTTTAGCGTCGTAGCACCGATAACGCAACCGGCTATCGTTACGATGGCATTGCTGTCAATAGTGAGCAAATGGAATGAATTCCTCTGGCCACTCATCGTCACTAATACCACCGATATGCGCACCTTACCGATTGGCGTCTTCTGGCTACGCAATAGCGAGGGTCTGGCCAATTGGGGCGTTGTAATGGCCGGGTCACTCTTCCTGATCGTACCGGTCCTGATCACCTTTCTCTTCGCCCAGCGGGCCATTGTTGAAGGAATGACCGCCGGTGCCGTGAAGGGTTAGGACAACGTTGGAGCATATCTCGTAGAGCGAGGGCGATATGCCCTCGTAGCGTGGATGGACAGTTGGTGCATAACGGTATCCACTCCGTATGCAAATAGATGGTCTTTCTCCCTTTAGTCCAAGTTCTGTGAAAGAAGGAGCAAACATGAAGCGAACACTCACCCGACGCGAGTTCCTGCGTCTGATGATGGCAGGCAGCGGTGCAGCAGTTTTGGCAGCTTGTGGTGGGCAAAGTGGGCAATCAACGAGTCCTACTGCGCCAGCAGTCGTGAGTCAGCCCGGCTCGAAGGTGAAGATTACCTACTGGGGTTCATTTAGCGGCAACCTGGGTGAAGCCGAGCAGGCGATGGTCAAATCATTCAACGAATCTCAGAATGAGGTTGAAGTTGAGTACCAGTTTCAGGGAAGCTACGAAGAGACCGCGCAGAAGTTCACGGCAGCGTTGCAGGCCAATACCACGCCCGATGTTATTTTGCTCTCGGATGTGTGGTGGTTCAGCTTCTACCTGGCCGGCGCGATCACAGCACTTGACGATCTGGCCCGCCAGGTCAACCTCGATTTTAATGATTACGAGCCGGTTCTGCTCAACGAAGGTGTACGTAAAGGCGTCCATTACTGGATACCGTTCGCCCGCAGTACACCACTCTTCTACTACAACAAAAACATTTGGGCCGAAACCGGTTTGCCTGACCGTGC
>JAGHYT010000203.1:0-4986 GCA_017743535.1 Chloroflexus sp. | reverse complement strand
ACCGAGAGCACAGAGGACACAGAGGTTTAATACAGATTCTCCGTGTGCTCTGTGTCCTCTGTGGTGCATTCTAATATTTCGGCACCGACGGATCAACCTCATCAGCCCAGCGCAGGATACCACCGACAAGATTTTTTACCTTGCGAAACCCGACCGACTTGAGCAATTCTACTGCACGCCCGCTGCGTGCCCCACTACGGCAATAGACGACCATTTCACGTGATGGGTCAAGCTCGTTGATCCGTTCGGGCAACTGATCAATCGGGATCAGCTTATCGGTGCCGGGAATCGAGGCAATCGCCACCTCATACGGGTTGCGTACATCGAGCAAGAAAGGCCGGTCTGGTCGTTCAAGCCATTCTGCCAGTTCGCGGGGTGTGATTTCAAACTGGTTCGACAATGTTTGCTCCTCTGGCACAATACCACAAAACTGTTCGTAATCGATGAGCGCAGTGATCGTCGGATGATCGCCGCAGACCGGGCAAGACGGGTTGCGACGCAATTTCAACTCACGGAAGCGCATGCTTAGCGCATCGTAGAGTAGCAGGCGTCCGATCAACGGCTCACCGATACCCATCAGTAATTTTATCACTTCTGTGGCCTGAATAGTGCCAATCACCCCGGGAAGAACACCCAAAACGCCACCTTCGGCGCAGCTCGGCACCAGCCCCGGTGGTGGAGGTTCAGGGTAGAGGCAGCGGTAGCACGGTCCGCCATCACGAGTTGAAAAGACGGTTGCCTGCCCTTCAAAGCGGAAAATGCTGCCGTATACGTTTGGTTTCCCGAGCAAGACACAGGCATCGTTGGTGAGATAGCGGGTTGGAAAATTGTCGGTGCCGTCAACGATCACGTCGTATGGGCGCATCAGATCAAGCGCATTTTGTGAGGTTATTCTTGTTTCATAAGTGGTGATTTCAATGTACGGGTTGAGGTCTTGCAGCCGTCGTTTGGCTGACTCGGTTTTCGCTACCCCCACCGTACTCGTGCCATGGACAATCTGACGCTGGAGATTAGAGGCATCCACAACATCGAAATCAACCAGGCCAATATGCCCGACACCGGCTGCGGCCAGGTAGAGGGCCAGCGGTGAACCGAGACCACCGGTACCGATTAACAGCACACTCCCCTGTTTGAGCCGTCGTTGTCCGGCCATCCCTACTTCGGGCATAATTAAGTGACGTGAATAGCGGGCGATCTCTTCATTTGAGAGCGTTACCTCACTCATCGCCGCCCTCCTCCAGCAATTGCCGGAATAATGCTGACGGTATCACCATCTCGCAGGGGAGTTGCTTCACCATCGAGATAGCGAATATCCTCATCACCAACGTAAAGATTTACAAAACTGCGTAGCCGTCCCTGTTCATCGAGCAAATGGCGGCCCAACGCCGGATACAGCTCGACCAGGCCACGAATAAGTCCACCCACATCGTTCGCCTCAAGGCTGACACTGGCGTTACCGCCAGTGTATTGGCGTAATGCTGTTGGAATAGTGATTGTCACTGCCATAGCTGATGCTCCTTGCCAGTGCCTTACTTACCGGCGGCAACAGTCAAAACGTGTACCTCTTCAGGAATGAATTGCATTCCTTCGCTTACTAACAACCACGAACGTAGTTCAGAGGCTATGCCTGCCTGTACTGACTGGATTACAAATGAGAACCCCGAACCACCGATAGCCTGGGCGCCAATTCGATCGCGTTCAGAGGGAATAGCCGCCGCATCAGGATGGGAGTGGTAGCAACCGATAATTTCGTACCCACCAGAGCGGGCTTCGCGATCAACTCGTAGATAGTCACGTGGATCGAGGTAAAAACGGTCTCGCCGGGAATGGGGATCATCCGTCGCAGCCAGTTGTACCTGACCGTGCCAGCGATTTTCAAGTGTGACAACGTATAGTACGGTTTTCTGGTTGCCGTGGAGTGTTCCCACCAGTAGACCAACACATTCATCGGGATAAGTCGACTCTGCGTGCGCTGCAATAGTAGCTGCTGCTTTGGCCGGAATGATAAGAGTCATAGGTATCTATCTCTACATTACCTGCCTGAGTTCCTGTCTAATCCGTCGAACCTAGATACCGGCGCCTTCTGCAAAACCTGGCTCTTCCCAGAAACGTTCGCTGAGATACCGGTTGGCGCTATCACAGAGGATCGTGACAATAACGCCATGACCAACCTCTCGAGCTACATGCACCGCGGCCACCACATTCGCTGCTGCTGAAATGCCAACGAGTAGGCCTGCCCGTCGCGCCAGCCGCCGCGCCATTGCGAAGGCTTCTTCGCTTCGCACCTCGATAATCGCATCGGCCTGTTCGGCGCGATAGATCGCCGGCACGAAGCGGGTTGAGGCCATATGCTTCACACCTTCCAATGCATGGTACGGGCTATCAGGCTGAACGGCAATCAAGCGAATCGCCGGGTTGTACTCGCGTAATCGTTGTCCTGTGCCCATAAAGGTGCCACTCGTTCCCAGTGCGGCAACGAAGTGTGTAACCCGTCCACCAGTCTGCTGCCAGATTTCTGGGCCGGTGGTTTCATAGTGTGCCCGAGGATTAGCCGGATTGCTGTACTGATCGGGGTAGAAGTAACGGTCGGGATGTTCAGCCACTAGAGCGCGGATGGTTGCGATAGCTGCATCCATGCCTTCAGCCGGATCGGTCAGAATTAACTCAGCACCGAGCGCACGCAGAATCCGGCGGCGCTCAGGGCTAGCATTTGCTGGCATTGCCAGCGTTACCCCATACCCAAGCGCTGCGCCAATAGTGGCATAAGCGATACCGGTGTTGCCACTGGTAGCATCAGCAATCCGCACCCCTGGCCGTAGGAGACCGCGCCGCTCACCATCGCGAATCATCCAGAGTGCAGGACGGTCTTTTACCGAGCCACCGAGGTTGTACCATTCTGCCTTGCCGTACAGCTCGATACCGGCCGGTAGATCGAGCACAGGATGGAGTGGGAGTAACGGTGTATGACCGATCAGATCGAGGATGTGCGTTGTCATGTGATATTGCCTTGTAAGCCTGTATCAGGCAGATTTACGATTGCCGATCAACCAGTCGTGCGGCTGCTTTGAGCGTTCTGAAAATCAGTGTAGCGCACTGTGGTCGGGCTCGAAAAATTTCCTGACCGACAATATTCAACGCTGAGACTTCATCGAGTGCCAGCAGATCGGTGATAGTCGCTCCTTGTAACCGTTCAATCAGGATCGACGCCGTCCCAATGCTGACACTACACCCCTGCCCGGTAAATTGCAGATTGGTCAACCGACCATCTGGTGCAACCTGGAGATATACGGTGATCGTATCACCACAATCGGGTACACCACCGCTATACGTTACCGCATCGGCCAATTCACCATAATGGCGAGGCTGGCGGTAATGGTCGAGCAATCGCTCGATGGCATCCTGGTGTGAAATTGGCTCAGACACAGATCGTCGTTCCTTCATACGGGGCGATGCGATCATCGCCCCATCCGCGATACGTGATCTTTCCCCTACACATTCTTCTCAATCGGCAACCCGACACTGTTGCCCCACTCTGTCCAGCTTCCGTCATAGTTGCGCACCTTCGGATAGCCGAGCAGGTAGGTCAGAACAAACCAGGTGTGGCTGCTCCGCTCACCAATCCGGCAGTACGCGATAACTTCCTTGTCGGGAGTGACACCCTGAGCAGCGTACAGCTCACGCAGTTCATCCGCACTCTTGAAGGTACTGTCTTCATTGACAGCTCTGGCCCAGGGAATGTTGACTGCCGTGGGGATATGTCCGCCGCGCAGCGTCCCTTCTTGCGGGTAGTCGGGCATGTGGGTACGCTCGCCAGTGTATTCTTGCGGGCTGCGGACATCGACCAGGACCCCCTTGCGTTGACGGACAAAATCCAGCACTTGATCGCGGAAAGCCCGAATCTGCGAGTCGTCACGCGGTGGGGCGACATAGTTTCCTTCTGGATACGAGGGTACTTCCCGCGTTAGTGGGCGCCCTTCAGCGATCCATTTGGCCCGGCCACCGTTCATAATCCGAACATCGCGATGTCCGAAGAGTTTGAACACCCAGAAGGCGTAGGTGGCCCACCAGTTGTGTTTGTCGCCGTAGAGGACAACAGTTGTGTCGTTACTGATGCCTTTGGCGCGCATCAACGCCGCAAACCGCTCTGAGTCAAGATAATCGCGAATAACCGGATCGTTGAGGTCTTGTACCCAATCGATCTTGACGGCGCCGGGAATGTGGCCGGTATCGTACAACAACAAATCTTCATCGCTCTCGACGATGCGAACCTTGGGATCGTGCAGATGGTCGGCGACCCATTGGGTCTCGACGAGCACTTCAGGATGGGCATAACCACTCATAACAATCCTCCACCTGACAAAGGTAGTTGGCGATAGACCGATGCCTGCATTGTAGCGTGTTTTGGTATATTAGTCAAGTTGTTAATCAGAAAACTCAACAAATACTCGCTCATCGCGCACAACGGTACGATAAGTGGCAACCGGTGCAAAAGCCGGTAAGGTTTTTGGCTGCCCGGTGCGCAAATCGAACAGAGAACCGTGCATCGGGCATTCTACGCACAGCGATTCGGAATCAAGCTCGCCTTCGCTCAGTGAGGCTTCGTCGTGTGAACAGAGATCGTCGAGGGCGTAGATGTCGGTCTCCGACACCCGGAAGATTGCAATCCGACGATCTCCGACCGTAAATGCCCGCCCGCTCCCTACCGGTACGTCATCGAGTGAACAGACCTCAATCAGTTGCATGGTGTACTCCTGTGCAGTTTCAAAGCAGTGACTTTCGGCAAGATATTTCTTAGCAGTATCATCAGTTTGCGCGTGGCTGAGAAATACTTCTGTTCCCCTGGGAGCGCGGGCCTCCGGCCCGCATCTTCCCCTGGGAGCACAGACCTCCGGCCCGTCTCTTCCCCTTGGAGCGCGAGCCTCCGGCCCGCATCTTCCCCTGGGAGCACAGACCTCCGGCTCGTCTCTTCCCCTGGGAGCGCGGGCC
>JAGHYT010000036.1:0-33778 GCA_017743535.1 Chloroflexus sp. | reverse complement strand
CACCGTGCGTATTGGCATTGCTGTGTGTCAGGTAATCGGTAATCGCCGTGATAACCGATTGGGGTACTTGCGTTCCACCAGGACCATCGAAGAACACGGCTGGCCGACCGGCAACTTTCTGCGCTAACGCCGGAAAGAGGGGGCGGATCGTCATTGGGTTGAATGGCTGCATAATAGTCTCCCTCATGCGAAACGAGTCTACTCATTTAGAAACGATGAAGATCATCTTTGCTGATGCGCTCTTGCATCTTGTATCTGATCATGCGCGAGCACTATCCAGGGATCGGCCTCGAAACGAAAGCGCGTCCAATCGCTGGTAAGTTGGATATCGGGTTGTACCCCTCGGCCCTCAAGATCACGGCCATCGTTGAGCCGAAACACCTCTTGGGCAACCCACAGACGGGCGCCACCGGTAATCTCGTAAGCGTAGATCGTTTCGGTATTACCGGCAGAAGGTTGTCCAATTACTATTGCCCCAATCTCTTGCTGGAGCACCGCCGCAAGCAGCTCGGCATACGAGGCGGTGTTCCGATCAATCAACACCACCACCGGTAATCCACGCAAATCGGGATCAGATAAGGAGACAACCAGCGGCGTAGCCCCCTTACGACTGATAAAGGCGCCTACTTCACCGGTCACAAAATGGCCAAGTAATCCACTCAGCACATCACGCCACCCTCCTGGATTACTGCGCAGATCGAGAATCACCCCTTGCAGCGGTCGTTCGGCGACAAGCCGACGCAGTGCCTCGGCGACCTGTTCGTGCATCGTATTGACCCACAGCGTGCTGATACCGATGTACGCCACATCGTTGGTCAACCGCAGCACGAATGGCTCAATCCGTCCTTCCACCCGCTCGCGTACTAGTTCCAATTCACGGGAACCGCCTTCGGGCCGTACGACAAGCAAATGCACACGACTACCCACCGGCCCTTCGATAGACCCTAGTGTAAAGGTTCGACCATCAATGGCAACAATGCGGTCACGCGGTTGCAGGCCAGCCCGTTCTGCCGGACTGTTCGGAAAGACGTGTTGAATCAGGAGACCATCGCTCAGACGTAACGTACTTACGCCGATCCCGACCTGCTCCTCTCTCCCGCTGGTCAAGCGATCTTCGGCGACGACAGCCTGTGGCGGTACAAAACGAGAGTGATCATCACGTAGGAGGGCAACCATCGCGCCGATCACGGCAAAAAACGAGGCATCATCCTCGGCAACCAATGCTCGTGCTCCATACTCAACTCGTGCTTGCGCCCAATCCACACCGTTGAAGGTCGGATCAAGATAATGCTCATTGATCGTCGTCCAAACCTCGGTAAAAATCTGCTGACGCAGCGTTGCATCGAGCGGCAGTTGCACCGTTGGCGTGAGCGCCATCTCAGGCACAGGCGATGCTGTCACAGGAGATGTTGCTTCTGGCGTATCATCTGCCGGTACCGACGAACAGCCAACCAGCACGACCACTAACAGCCACAGAAAGGTATAGCGCAGGCAAGTCTGTATGCGCATGTTCAACACTTGACTCTGCTGCGAAAGCGAGTGGACAGATCTGCGCTGTGCATCCTGCACAACATGGACGAACCAGCGGGTGAAAAGAGCAGGCTACTACAGAGCGTACAGATTATACCGCATTCACAGCACATAGTTCTTGAAAGAGCATCTATTCCTCTAATGCAAAAGCCGCAGCCAACACCTCACCGGCCAGGCGAGCAGCAACACCGCTCCCCTCGCCACCCTGTTCGATTACAACTGCCACTGCGTAACGCGGTGTGTCAATCGGGCCAAGGGCAATAAACCAGGCATGTGGCGGCGCACCAGGCAAATGTTCAGCCGTTCCCGATTTACCACCAACCGGTTGATTCACAAATTGCGAAATACTACGACCAAAACCATACCGGGCAACAGCCGCCATGTACGAACGCATCAAGCGTGCAGTCTGACCCGACATCACGCGCCGAATACTGGTCGGACCAGCCTGCCAGATCGTACTCCCATCGGGGCGCGTTACCCGCTGCACAAGGTAGGGTTGCATCATCACCCCATCATTACCGATAGCAGCGGCGACTAACGCCATCTGGAGTGGGGACACCAGCAACTGTCCTTGACCATAACCGGTATCGGCTAACGCACGCGGCTGCCGCAAAAAATCAGCCTGTACACTGAGAAGGCTCGGTTCTGAAGGCAAATCGCGCAGCGGACGAAAACCGGCTGGCAGGCGATTGGGCAAGAAAATATTAAAGCGCTGCGCCACCTCGGCCAACCGATCAGCGCCAAGCCGGACCGCATATTGAGCAAAGGCCGTGTTGCAAGAGAAAGCGTACACTCGTTCTAACGTGGCCGGTTCACCAATTTGAGCGCCTAAATTATCAACTGCATTCACAATTGGCGGTGCGTCGGGTTGGGGATAATATTCATTGGGACAGGAAATCTGGTCAGGCTGACTCTGAAGCCAGTATTCGAGTACGGCCACTGCCGTCACCGTTTTGAACGTTGAACCGGGCGGATAACGCCCCTGCGTCGCTCGATTGAGCAGAGGCTGACCAGCATCATCGCGATTCAACGCAGCCCAATAATCACTGACCCGTTGACGTTCAGCCGTCAGATCGGAAGCAGCAGGGTTCACCACAAGTTGACTTGGATCAAACCCGGGCCGACTTACAAGGGCCAAAATAGCACCACTCCGAGGATCGAGGACGACAACCGCACCCCGCCGATCACCAAGTAATGCTGCTACCCGTGCCTGAAGTTCAGCATCGAGCGTCAACGTCAAGTCATTACCACGTTGGGTTTCACCTGTCCACTCACTGAGGAGCAACTGCCATTCATTGCCTCGCTCACCCGAAAGATACTCGTTGTAGACAGCTTCAAGGCCGCTCTGACCGTAACGCGGACTAAAGAAACCGAGAATATGTCCAAATGCCGTCATATCATACTGATCGGCAAGTGGGTAGACTCGACGGGCGATACCGTTAATCAAAACACTCTCGGTCAAGATACGACCTCGCCGATCAAGGATCGTGCCCCGCAAAACACGCTGTGTTGCCAACACAGGCCGCACATTGCTGGTTGTACTACCATCGACACTCACGACGACATGATTACTGATCGCACTAGCCTGCACAAATTGCTGGCGAAGCAACTGTAGGCTCAACATTAAAAAGCCAATCATAATCACTGTGCCTACCCGCGAAACTGTACGGGCAAGATCACTCGTCGGAGTTGATGTATCCAGCCAACTCAACAGTACTACACCAGCCAGTGGGCCACCGATCCAGAGCAACAACAACCAGAGCGGCTCTTGCTCAACCGGCAGCAAGATACCGTAGCCCAACAAACCCAGCACAACCGCAAGCAGCGGTATTGCCAGGAAACGGCGCCATTTCATGCGCACAAACTCCTCTGCTCAACTGCCACAACAACGAGGCTCGGTGATATGATAACGCACATTTACGAATCAAGGGGAAGTGTCACACGCACGATCAGTCCACCCCGTTCGCCTTCAAAGACGGCCAGTTGTCCATCAAGTTCAGCGACCCGGTAACGGAGAGCACGGAGAGCATGCAGGTGTGGTCGTTCGTAAGTACCATCGAGCAAACCAACGCCATCATCCTGTATCTGGAGCGTCGCAGCTTGCTCGTCGACTCGTAACCAGACCTCACACGACGAGGCATGGGCGTGGCGGCGCACATTCGACAATGCTTCCTGCGCAGCACGGATCAGCACCATTTGCTGGGCAACGGTTAGTCGCTGTGTTGTGCCTTCGATTCGACATTCTACCTGCAACCCCCCGCGCTGGCGTTCAACATCGACCAACTGACTGATCGCTAATTGCAGATCAGGTCGGAGCGATACCGTTGAAGCCAGGCCGGTCGTCGTGCGATTACCGGTGCTGGTGAAGCTCGGTGGGTACCACTCAGTTGACCGACCAACCGTCTCACCTGAGGTCAGAGATGATCGTGAGGGATTAGCGGGTGGTGAAGCAGAGCGCGGGAAATGCTCACCAGTATATTTGAGCCGATCAGGTGGTGGTTGGCACCAGACCGCCAACGCTGCCCAAACCAGCGCAAAGATCACCGGTAAGACGATCCGTATCATAAAGGACCATCCATCGGCTACCCCATTGTAACCAATGACAAAGAGAATACCACCGCCAACACCACCGATCAGCGCTCCACGCCACCCGAAGATCAAGGCTGGTGCGATCAGGCTACCCAGAGCGTGGGGACCAAAAGGCAAAAAGTCGTGGCCGCTCAGTATCAAAACCAGCCAGCCCAGCAGCACATCACCTGCCAACAAGACAGGCCGCCGCTGCATCAATTGCAGGTAGTGCTGGGCCTGCCGGGTAATGAATAGCACCACCAGCAGCGTTATCAGCAACAGACTGGCGTTCAATGGCCAGCTATCGGCAGCACGTCCAGGTAAGGTAAGCGCGATACCGGCGATCAACCACGCCAGCCAGCGATACCCGATAAACAAATGGACGGGATGTAGACGCTGCCGCCATGTATCAATAAGGTGTCGCACCCGCATTCTCCCGGCGGCGGCCGGAAAGAGAGGGTCGCCGCGATAAACCCTGGGTGTTTTTAGTTAGAGCATGAGTAAGTGTAGCAGAAAGCAGGCGGTGCGGCAAGACTGATCCTGACAATTCTAGGGCTTTTCAACGTTTTCAATGTCTGTACTGCGCAGTATGTCCGGCACCCCTCTCCTTCCGCCACCCCCTTCCTCTCACCTTGTGGAAGAGAAGTGGGGAGATGGCAGTGGTGAGAATCGGTTCCTTTCGCCACCCCGCTCAGCACACGGTAAGCCCGACCAAAGCCTGAAAACCCTGAAACGCTCTGCCCTCCCGCTATCTTCCACGCTCCTCTTTTCTGCTACTGAAGCGAAAGATAGGCAACTCCCCCGATCAGAAGCGCCCCCAGGACACCATATTCAATCAGCAATCGTCGATTCAGTTGACCAATACAGGCGTAACCGAGCAAGCCGATCACAACATACAATACCGTCACCAGCACTACTCCAGCTAGCAAGAACGTCGTTTGCCAGTAATTAAGAGCCCACATCAGTTCAGCAATACCGAGACCGGCAACAAAGGCCACGCCTACCGAAATCGGACGCTGCTGAATATTGAGCAACGCATAGACCAGCACCGCAGCGACAATCGCAACCATCGTGGCCGAGTAAAGGGTACGATAGCGCGTGTAATAAATAGCACTAAAGATGCTGAATGCGATGATGTAGCCAATTATGTGAAGAATAATCTGAGCCGGTACATGTATTTCCGGCTGCCGGTGCAGACTAAAATACTGCACAGTCAGAATCACGAAGAGCGTACCGGCAGTTAAGACAAGAGCTGCCAGAAACGCCGTTCCGCCCAACACCGGATTGAAGAGACGCCAGAAGGCGTAGGCCGCTGCAACGCTCAAACCTGGCAAGACCCAGAGGGCAGGCGTTATATTGCGTAACGGGCCAAACGAGCGCACAATCCAGTCATGCGGGTGCGGATGGCTACGACGTATCCAATCAGCACTGATCGCCGCCGATGCAATTAAAGTGCCGATCAGTACCCACGAGAGACTAATCTCCGGCAAATCACCGCCGAGTGCAAACCGGGCATTCACCGGACTACTATCGATCAAAAATACGGTTGCCAGACCGATGGCCCCGATCAAAGCCATCGTCACGATCTGTTCGTAACGCGGTTGTGGGATATACACGATGCCCCCTTTGCAAGTTGAAACTGTTTCATTTGAAACAAGATTGACATACAACCAACACCCATGATATAGTTGAAAGTAGAAGGAATTATACGGCAGATCACCGTGATCCCTGTTACATGATACCCTAACCCCTGCGCCTCTGGCGCACTAGTGAGGAGAAAGCGATGAGCATCTCCACTGATCCTACCGGATGGCCGCAGAGTGGCGAGATGACACCTGAAATAGAGGCATACACGTTATTACGTCAGGTTCACTCGATCCTCGAAACCTATAACCGCTACGATTTGCGTGGTGAAGATTTGACCGTTCCGCAGTTCATGATTTTGAATTACGCATCACGCAGCGGCGTGCCACTGAGTGAGATTAGTGCGCGTATGATGTGCGACAATTCTAATCTGACCGGCATCGTTGACCGATTAATCGCCAAGGGCTACGTCGAACGTCGACCTGATCCTAATGATCGCCGTGTCAGTCTGATTTGTCTCACTGAAGCTGGCGCCGAGAAGTTACGCAATTTACGTCCACGTCATCACGAGAAGTTGCGCAAACGGATGCGATCGCTCTCGGAACACGAAGTCTACCAACTGCGTGAACTGTTAAAGTCGTTGTACAGCAGTCTGGTCAATTCGAGCGACGATGAGCATCGTGATAAAGCGGCGGATTAATGGTCATCCCACACCCAGGTAGTCACGTCCGGGCTGGTACCCCATCCCCTGAAGCCAGCTATCAATCAGGTCTCGTGCACCGTGATTCGTGACGTAGACCAGCACAAACGGGCGCGGCTGTCGGTTCAGCCAGTCTGGTGCGTATACCGGCGCTCCCCAAATGGTTTGGCCGATTTTCGCCGGATCGATATCGATCCAGGCGAAGGGAACAAAGCCACGTTCGATCAGACGGCGCACCCGCTGACGGGTCACCCGTCCGGCACCCCAGTATACCAACGGTCTTCCACTGTGCAAACGCGGATCGCGGGCCAGGAAGTCGGCCCGTAATTCATCGAACGCATCCCGTGCATACCGCGGATCGCGACGTGTCGCCCGCTCGGGATGCTCGCGCCAGGCCAGCAGATTCTGCGGGAGCTTTTGCATAAGCATACCGGCTTCGTGCATGCGCAGCCACAATTCGTAGTCTTCTGGACAAGGCTTTGTCGTATAGCCGCCCAGTTCCTGCACCGGTACCCGGCGAAACATTACTGAAGGATGCGTAAACGGTGCTTCAACGTAGATTTCGGCGTCTACTTGTTCAGGCGTTAAAATCCGATTTTGCCAGCGGAGATATTCCCGCAATCCGGCCTTTATCACTCGTGCCGGAAAGGCTACTACCCGACTGGCGATTAACACCAGTTCGGGTTGGGACTGGAGTGCGTGATATTGGAGTTCCAGGCGAGTCGGATGCATGACATCATCAGCATCCATACGCGCAACCAGTGGTGCACGGGCCAGTTCAAGCCCCAGATTAAGAGCTGCGGCCAAACCGATACGTCCGGCCGCAATCGGCACAATCCGCGCATCACGTGCAGCGGCTGCGGCAACGATAGCGGGTGACTCATCGCTTGAACCATCGTCAATCGCTAACACCTCGTAATCGCTGAAGGTTTGCCGGGCCAGCGAACGCAGACAGGCTGGTAAGGTTGCTGCGGCGTTGCGGATGGGAAGAATGATTGAAATACGTGGTCTGTTCATGGAATCAGAGCAATAACTACCAGGCGCACGTATCGATTTACAGCGGGTATCCAGGGATCAGATACGTGCTTGGCTATGGTTCTGCTCGCGACACCGGTATGGGCGGGTTCTCTACCCGCCCGCTTAAACGTAATGTTCGTACTTCCCCAATGCTAGTCCTTACAATGTCTATGAACTCCCCCTGACACTCTCTAGCAACAGCTCGGCCACATCGCGGCGCTGGAGTGTCTCGGCCCGACCGGTATTCTTGGCCGCGTCTTCAAACATCACCATACAAAACGGGCAGGCAACGGCTATCGTTTGTGGTTGGGCAGCCGTAAGCTGTTCAAGCCGCATAACATTCACATTGCGCTCGCCCCAGCGTTCGAGCCAGACATTACCACCGCCACCACCACAACACATCGCCCGCTCACGGTTACGATCCGGGGCCTCGACAAGCTCAAGCCCTGGAATGCTGGTCAGCAGCGTGCGCGGATCGTCGTAAATATCGTTGTAGCGACCAATGTAGCATGGATCGTGGTACGCTACCCGCTCTTGCACCGGAGTTTGCGGCTTGAGCCGCCCTTCACGAACCAGACGGGCCAGAAACTCGGTATGGTGCACTACTTCGTAATCAATACCGGCCCGCCCACCGAATTGGGGATATTCATTTTTGATGCTGTTGAAACAATGTGCGCAGGTGGTAACGATAGTACGGAACTTGTACTGATGCATTGTCTCAATCGCCTGCTGAGCCTGCGACTGGAAGAGCAACTCTTCTCCCATCCGACGGGCCGGATCGCCGGTACAACATTCCTCTTCGCCGAGAATCGCAAAATCTACCCCAGCCTGTTGGAGGAGTTGCACCATTGCCCGTGCGACCTTGCGCGAACGTTCGTCGTAACTCGGTGCACAGCCAACCCAGTAAAGAACCTCAACCTGTTCCTTCTCGGCTAACAGCGGCACATCAAGCCCTTCCGTCCACGCAGTACGCTCACGGGCCGGTAACCGCCATGGATTACTCTGGCGTTCGATCCCTTCTAAGACGCGCTTAACACCCTGTGGTACTTCACTAGCAATCATGGTGAGATGGCGACGCATATCTACAATATCGTCTACGTGTTCAATCATCGCCGGACACTCATGAACACAGGCATTGCAAGTTGTGCATGCCCACAGCTCTTCAGCCTCGATCACAGTACCCACCAGCGGGAGTGTCTCAGCAGTAGCTCCGTTACCGTTCAATTGAGCCAGTGTGCGAACGGTTCCGTCTTTGAAGTGGATCGGATCGCCCCGCTGCAAATCGGCCATTTTGGTTATCAGATACTTAGGTGAAAGCAGCGCACCACTAGCATGGGCCGGACAGACGCTCTGACAGCGGCCACAGCGCATACAGGCGTCGAGATCCATCCGTCGCTTCCAGGTCAGATCGGCCAGTGTCGTAACCCCAAGCCGTGGTTCATCCTTTTCAATTTCGGCTTCGAGATTGGGGATAGGATCGAGTGCGCCCTTTGGCTGAAGATCGCGGAAGAACGTATTGAGCGGCGTATACAGAATATGGCGAAACTTGCTGAACGGCAGCGAGGCCACAAACAGACCAGTAGCTGCTGCATGCGTATACCAGAGCACCGGATGAATGGCTAGTGCAACTGGGCTCCCATCGCCTAACCCAATCGCCCGAAAGATCGTAGCCAAAGCAAAACCAACATACGCCAGCCTGGCCCAATCTTGCTCGTACACCGCTACGCCACCGATCGTCTGATTGGCAATGCGCAGTCCTTCGATTAAGAAACCGCCGATACCGAGGAAGAGCATAATGCCGAGCACCCAGGCATCGGTGCGCCGATTATCGAGCCGATCAGGACGTGTGCGGTAGCGTCGCCACGTTGCCCAGAGCAAACCGGCCACAAAGGCCAACCCGAGCGTATCGAGAATGAATTCGTAGCTCTTGTAGAAATCGCCGACCAGAATTTTTCCGGCCTGTTCACCCATTAATGGCACGGTAAAATCTTCTTCGACAGCAATGATGTCAGTACCGATAAACAAAGCTAGGAAGCCGAAGAAGATAAGGGCGTGCATCACTCCGGCCCGACGGTCGCGCAGCACCTTTTTCTGCCCCAAACTTTGACGGGTAAACTCAAGGAGACGGTTTAGCGGGTTTCCGATCCGATTTGCCGGTTTCCCCCTTCGCCAGCGTGCAATGTCACGTAAGATGCCCCACGCCATCACAACCGTGGTAATCAGGGCCGTCAGGTAGAGGAACGTTGCGCCAACTGTTGGGTCGATGTTCCAATAGATTTCGCGGATTGCAATAATTTGCTCTTGCTCCATTCCTTTTTCTCCGCTTCAATGCAGGTACCCGGAACTTTGTTGATCTTATCATTCGTACTGCATTGCGTCAATGCGACAGGGATAGCGGAGAATGGGTTTGCGATGTGTCTACCCTACCTGTCAGTAGAGTAGAGGTAAGAGGAATCGAGGACACAGCTAGCCCTCGCACCTTCCCCTGGCCTTCTGCCTCGCTCATCAGCGGGGCCGAGGGGGAGGGCGTTGCTCTTTGCCGGCATATTTGTCAGGGTACAGGAGAGGCGGGTTGGGAACCTGTACGTCCCGGTGGCCTTCTGCAAGATGACCGCACAACGCGGGCCAGCAGCCTGCGCACCCCGGTGACCGTTTGGATCAGGAGACATCGGCAGCATATGCGTAATGTTCGTCGGTGTCACCGCTTTTGAATCGTCCGGTCATCGAAGGAGACTCAAAGCTGAGGACTCTGACCCCTTACCGCAGACAAACCTACGTTTCCTCAGCAAACGCCACCAGCGGCCCATGTACCGTCACCTGCACGTGCGTACCAATCGGCAGATCGTACCACGAGTAGCGACGAGCTATCAGGATCGTACCATCGCTCAAGCGCACATCAAACCGTACATCGGCGCCGAAGTAGTTACGTTCGATAATGTAATGTGGCGCGTCTTCATCTGGAGTCAAGGCCACAGCTTCTGGTCGGATCATAACACGTACCGGCCCAGAGTGCGACGTAAGTAACGGTAAGGGGCCAAGGACACTCTGTGCCACTTCACCGTGGGCTTCGGCTGGAATAAAATTCGCAGCACCGACAAAGGTCGCCACTGCGCACGTGGCCAGTCGTTCGTACAGTTCACGAGGTGGCGCCAGTTGAACAATCCGTCCGTTGATCATCACGCCAACCAGATCGGCAATGCTCAGCGCCTCCTCCTGGTCGTGGGTCACAAAGAGGGCAGTTGCACCTTCACGCCGCAAAATCTGGCGTACCTCGTTGCGCACGGTCAATCGTAATCCGGCATCAAGGTTCGAGAAGGGTTCATCGAGCAAGATGAGGGCCGGGCGTGGCGCCAGAGCCCGTGCCAGAGCGACTCGCTGCTGCTGACCACCTGATCATTCGTGTGGCATCCGTCGTCCAGCATCAGCCAGGCCTACCAGCGCGAGGAGTTCTTGCACACGCCCTTCCCGTTCCGGGCCACGAGGCAGACCATACGCCACGTTCTGCGCCACATTCAGATGAGGAAAGAGCGCATAGTCCTGAAATACCATCCCGACCCGTCGCTGTTCGGGTGGGATCCCCGCGCCACAAGGCCCCACCACAGTACGTCCACCAATCATAATAATGCCGCTGTTGGGTTGCTCAAAGCCGGCAATCAAACGCAACAATGTCGTCTTACCGCATCCCGAAGGGCCGAGGAGTGCCATCAACTTACCGGCTGCTAAATCCAGGTTGACTTCATCAACCGCTTTGAGCGAGCCGTAACGGCGCATAAGTTGTTGAATAGACAGGGCTGACGTCTCAAAAGTGATCATGGAAAGAAGATAGAGTAGTAAACGCCAACATATCGTGCTGATTGATTGTAACATAACGTGTGGACAGAAACGCGATACCTTTTTCCCTATCACGGTGAACGCAGAGATGGTGATACCCGTGAACGTTGTTACTCATTTACTTTCGTTTGCGTGAAGACGTGGTATAGTTGATGGTAGAGAGTAGCGAAGGCGCTGCTCACGAGACGAGGCATCAGGGAGGTGTCTTTATGTTTGTTGGCGAGCGGATGTCGCATCCTCCAATCACGGTTACCCCCGATACGTCGATTCACGATGCAATGCACCTTATGCGCACTGAGCACATTCGGCGCGCACCGGTTGTTTCTCACGGGCATCTGGTTGGTATCGTCTCCCTCAAAGACCTGATCAACGCCTCGCCTTCGCCAGCAACGACGCTGAGCGTTTGGGAACTGAACTACCTGTTAAGTAAGTTGACGGTCGAACGGGTGATGACACGGAATGTCTATACAGTTACCGTTGATACGCCGATTGAAGAAGCGGCACGCATTATGGCCGACCGTCGAATCGGTGGTCTACCAGTAATGAAAGGAAATGAGCTGGTTGGCATTATTACCGAGACCGATCTGTTCAAAGTCTTTCTTGAGCTGATGGGCGCCCGTTCAGCTGGCATTCGGGTTACAGTGGCAATGGCCGATGAGCCGGGTGCACTAGCGAAGCTGACTGCCGCAATTGCTAACAGTGGTGGGAATATCATCGCCCTCGGCACCTTTGTTGGTGAAACAGCGTCGATGTCGGAAGTCACCTTCAAGGTGAGCGGAATGACGATTGAGCAGGTACGTGAAGTGATTACACCGGTGGTCGCAAAGGTTATCGATGTGCGCGAGAGCCATCCGTAAGCCCTAACGTTGCCGTAAGGAGAGAGGAACGAGAGGTGAGGATATCGGCTCGCCCCTTTTGGGACAAGCTTCCATTCTTGGCCCTACACCCGCTTCCTCTCCCCACTGAGGAAAATAAAGGTGTGTCCACTGCAAAAACTCACCACGGAGCACACAGAGCACGCAGAGCGTGTAAAGTTTATGAATAAAAGGATCATTTTTGGCCATTGGGTGCATGTAAGTATGTTCAATGAAAGATAAAATTATCTTTAGTCTCTGTGATCTCCGTGGTCTCTGTGGTGAGAAGATCACCTTTTTGCAGTGAATTCAAAGGTGACTGGAGAAAAATGAACAGAGCTTTTCCTAAGTATCGCTGTCTACATCGAGCGAAACGGAGCCTCGAACGACAGTTACATTACCCCATCTCAAACGCACGTCGCCCTAATCCGCTCATACGTCCCCAGGCCACTGCCAGCGCTGCAATGACAAATGGCGCGAGTTCAACCGTTGACATCAGTGCCATATCCTCGGCAATCGTTGTCTCTTCATCAAGGAAGCGTAAGACGCGCTGAATTGGATTATGACGAAAGAGATTGGCAAAAAAGCGATGCCCCGGCGTGCGTCCTGCATCGAGGACATTGAGCAGGATACTATCCATAAGTGCATGCCGGTTGAACGTTGGTTGTGGGTAGAATGGATGCCCCTCTTTAACTAGGTTCGCGACAATCTGCCGGGTCTGGCGTTGGATACGCTGAAAGGTGTAGCCGGTTGATGGTTTACTCATCCCGCCAGCAGTGCCAATGTTAAGCACATGCGGACTAGGACGAAGTGGTAAGGGCACATCGCTCATCGGGATGATCCCATACTCGATATGGGTAATGTCGTATTGGTCAATACCGAGCTGACCGGAAATGTAGCGTTGTAAACCGACCTCGTATTCAGACTGGCTAACCAGTTGTGGCGAAAAGATGGTGTACTCGACCAGCGCCGTATGCGCATCGAAGGGCAAAACATAGCCAAATCGCACATCACCGGCTTGCGGAATCCGAAAATCCATGAACGTCGCGGCTTCAGCATCAAATACAGGCTGGCGGGTAGTAATTACCCAACCCTTGAAATGTTGCAGCCAGGTATGATAACCGGGAGGCGTCGGCGTTGGACGATACACGCTGTTGAAGGCAAAGCGTGCAGTGTACTGCTTCCCACCAACAATTGCGGCTACCCCGTCGGGTAGTTCGACCAGCCGATCAACACTGCCGTACAGGCGCGTAATGTTTGGCCGTTGCGTGATCCACTCATCGACAAAGCGGTAGAAGTCAATGCCCTGGATCAACTTGTACTGGTACGGGGCAATTGCTAACCGGGCCGACCATTGATTGTCATAAAGCCAGAGATACTCCCAACGTCGGGAGACGACTGCTTCAAAGGGACCATTCCCAATCTCCCAGAAACACCAGGTGCGGTCGTTGCGCCGAGTTACGTTGGGATCGATTAACAGGATGGTCTGGTGAGCTAATGGACTCTGGCCGAGCTGATAGGCCAGACTAAGACCTGCTGCTCCTGCACCAATAATAATGTAGTCGTAGTCCATAGGTTCTCTTCTGCTACGGCCATTTGGCCTCCTCTTCTTACATTATAACCTGGAGTGCTATACTACATGGTAAAGTCAATAACAATATTGACTGACTATCTCTTTCGCCGCTTACATTGAGAGGATTTGTATGGGAGCAGTTATTAATGCCAGTGTACGTCTGCGTGAAGGTCTGCACTTTACGGCGGTTGCAAATTCCGGTCGTCCAATAGAACTTGACAGCCCACACGAGGGAAATGCCGAACTGGCCGGACCTTCACCGATGGAGACGGTGCTGATGGCGTTGGCCGGCTGTACGGCGATGGATGTCATCAGCATTCTGCGAAAGAAGCGGCAGCCAGTAGCCGGGCTTGAAGTACGGGCACAGGGTGTACGAGGCGATGAGTATCCGAAACCGTACACTGAAATAGAGCTGGTATACCGGTGCGCAGGTGAAGTTGAGCCGGCTGCACTCGAACGGGCGATTGAACTCTCACGTGAACGCTACTGCCCGGTTTGGCGTATGCTAGGCGCAACGGTCAATATTCGCTATCGCTACGAGATTGTACCGACGCTCGATTAGTTGTTGGTCAGTTGCAAGAACAACAGCACGGGAAGCTGTCAGGATTGGTGCGTGCAACTTCCCTACCATCGCATGCGGTTGTTGTTCGAGAACAACAGACCACCGATGTCCGTACATGACAACACCAGCCATATTCAGGCAGCGGGTGAGCTTCCATTCCACCTGCTGCCCCTTTGAACACATCCCTCTATTCACTTCGCATTCTGCCGGTAGTTTTCAAAGTGGTGGTGGATGAAAAGGAAGTGATGGTAAGATAGTCGGTATGATCCAGAAAACTATTACCGACATCTGTCGAGGGGGCGGAAGCGCCAACATTGTCAAAAATGGCCCAAACCGTCTCAAGCAACCCGTCCTATTGCAACGACGGTGGTGCACGGCGCGTGCTGGAGCCAAAGCGAGAGGGAAAAAACGCAGCGACCGTTCATGCTCAAGGCGTCTCAGGAGTGCCTGAGCTTGCGAGGCTTATCGCGGGTCTTCGGAATTCACCGCCCAAGCATTTCCCGATGGATCGTCGATCACGTGAAACGCCTGCCCAACCTCAAGGATACCTTCCGGCCTGCCAATCCAGATGACGTTTTGGCGGATGATGCAGCTTGGAGCTTCGTGCTCAAAATGGTCAACTAACGCTGGCGTTGGACGGTGATGTGCCGTCGAACGCGACACATTAGCGCTGTTGGAATCGGTGATCGCAGGGAACCCACCGGTCGCCGCTTGTGGAACAGGTTCTTTAGGGCGTATCGCAACGGTATTTCCTAGAGCGATGTCCGGGCAGCCTCTCAGAACGTCCTGCCCAAGGAGACTCATCATGCAGTGGGCAAAGCGAGTGGACAGGAAGCGCACGCAGAGCGCGGGTATGGTACCTTGCGGCAACGGCAAGAGCGCTCTGTGCGCAAGACGCTTTCATGTTCAACGTCCGATGCCGTTGATCACATGGTTACCAAGTGGTTCATTGTCGACCACAATCTGGCGATGAGACAACTCGTATCACTTACTTTGTGACCACCACCGAGTTTTTCAAGTAGCAACATTACCTTTATTGTATTTCCCCGTCCAGCGAGCATACAACACAAGCGAGGTCGCTGCACAAATTGCGCCGTTTTTGAAGGACCCTGTAGCTACCGCTAGTGCGTCTGAGCCAGCGTTAATGACTGCCGTGCCATTGGATAACGCTTGTGTCCAAAGTGTGGTATGCCAATGGTATTGAGAACAGTAACATAAGGAGAACATAAAGGCAAACAGTTTTGTGGCTGCGCAAATTACCCGCGATGCCGAGCGATAAAACCTGTTCCAACCCAAAAGGCAGGCTAACACCGTTTCTAGGAACCATCACCTACGCCGGTGTGAGCTGAAACCCAAGGCGGATGGCTTTTTTCTGAAAGTAGCGCACTTGCTGTCGGCGGTAGCGCGTTTCATATTCTTCCACACTCAACGGTTGGTACTCCACCTTGTCCTTATAACCTGCGGTAATAGACGCAGGCTATGAGATGCGCCGTGGCTACCGCTACCTAATCCGGGCTCATGGGGGCTTTCATCCGCCGACAAAAGACGCCAAAGACACAATCCGAGCGTATGACTGAAACCGCGCCGCCTGCGGAACGAATGCTTCAGCAGCCCGTAACGGTGCACGGTCTGAATCCACTGAAATCGAACACGTCCGACGTGCATTCGGGAACGCGCCGCAGCGAGCGGGCACTGACCAGGCAGCAGCTAACGCCCGTCACTACGAGCGTCTCGAAGAGCGGAATCCAGTAGATGTCGGTGCTGTCCATAGCCACCGCCTCAATGTGATGTTCTTTGAGCCAGGCGGCGATGGTTTGCAGGTCGGCGGTGTCATTGCCGAAGAAGCGCACCGGTTGGGTGCTTTCGTCGTCCGGCACGCAGACCATGATCGCGTGTGCGCCGAAGTCCACTCCGGCGGCGTGCGGGTTGACCCGGCTCATCGTGGCAAACGGACGCGCCTCACTCAGGCTGGGATTAGGTTGGCTGAGTTTGCTCATTAGGGTATCTCCTGGAAGGAATTGGGCAGGTCTGGCCGCTTCGGTTCTATAGCTTCCTGAAAGGGTTCGCCCTGAGAGCGCCACCAATAGACCAATCATCGCAGCCGGAAACGATGTTGCAGTACGGGAGGCTTGCGCCTGTGCCAATGTGAATGGTACGGCTTGCTTACCTGCCAATTTTGAATATACTGTGAGTCAGATGGCAGCGCCGCTGTTTCTCCGGGGAAAATGAGGGCCGCGTCATTGTGAGGTGTTGCAGCGGATAGAGCTGCGCTTCGGGGTACCGTCATTTTCCCATACGGAAACAGCGCGCTATTGTGAGGTGTTGCAGCGGATAGAGCTGCGCCCTGATGTGACGGGCCGCGAGCCAGCCAAGTAGGTCTTAGGCAAAGGAGTCTCGCCTGCCCAGCTACTGCGCTTGAGCCTTGCCGTTAGCACGCCTGTTGCAAAAGAAAATCGCAGTAAAAATTGATGTTGAAACGAGTAAAATTAGTGGTAGACATGAGGAGCAAAGATGTCTCCCCAACAAATTACGATTGAAATACCAGACAAGATACTTCTTGCCGAAAAGACGGACGCTGAGTCTTTCGGACGTGAAATCCGCATGTTGGCGGCTGTCAAGTTGTACGAAATGGGCAGGCTTTCTTCTGGGCGTGCCGCCGAACTTGCGGGAATGTCCAGAGTTGAATTTTTACTCAGCTTAAATCGCTACAAGGTCTTCCCTTTTGCGGCTGAACTTGATGATCTAGAAAATGCCCATGCCTAAAGCCGTCAGCAATACTTCTCCACTTCTTTATCTTTATCGCATCGGCGGTATTGGGTGGCTTCCGAAATTGTTTGATGAAGTGTGGACTCCTGAAGCTGTCAAAAATGAATTGCAAGCAGGGAGAAATAAAGGTTATGATGTTCCTAATCCTGACGATTATTCTTGGCTAAAAGTCGTCAACCCAAAATCTCCGCCGTCCGAATGGCTTGCTTCGGGTTTAGGAGCAGGCGAAATTGCGGTAATAACTTTGGCTTTGGAAAATCCAGATAGAGTTATCTTGCTTGACGATATGCTTGCCCGTCGAACCGCACAGGTAGCAGGATTGCAAGTTTGGGGGACTTTGAAGATTTTATTGGAAGCAAAGTCACATGGAATTGTTGATAAGGTCGAGCCGTATGTTTCAAAATTAGGCGATTCGGGTATGTGGATTTCTGCTGAAATTAAGGAGCGTATTCTTAAACTTGCAGGCGAGTCTTAAAGTCAAAGGCAGGCTAACACCGTTTCTAGGAACCATCACCTACGCCGGTGTGAGCTGAAACCCAAGGCGGATGGCTTTTTTCTGAAAGTAGCGCACTTGCTGTCGGCGGTAGCGCGTTTCATATTCTTCCACACTCAACGGTTGGTACTCCACCTTGTCCTTATAACCTGCGGTAATAGACGCAGGCTATGAGATGCGCCGTGGCTACCGCTACCTAATCCGGGCTCATGGGGGCTTTCATCCGCCGACAAAAGACGCCAAAGACACAATCCGAGCGTATGACTGAAGCAGCCGCTTTGCGAAAGGCCTGTCCGGTGCGATTGCGGGTCTTGAGCGTGGCGCTGCGCAGAACCTTGCCCCAGCGATTTCGTTCTTCGGTGCCAGTCCCAGCCAGGAACAGAAGTGTTTTTCGTTGGGAAATTTCGTCATATCTGTGCCGGTCTCCATGACGATTTCCTGAGCCAACACTCCGCCCAGGCCGTGAATGGCGGTCACGTTCACGCCGCAGATACGCTTGAGATGCTGGCGGATGGCGCTAATGGACTGCTTGTATGAATGGTGGTGGGCCGTGTACCCCTTCACTGATGTCGCCAGCGCCATTGACGCGCTCGCCCACCCGCTTGTTCGGCTTGTTCGCTGGTGTCTCCTCAATGCTGCCGACCATCCGCCGTGCGCTGAAACGCTCGCGCACCTGCACGCTGCGCTGTGACCGGAGCAGCAGGTGATCGTTGCCATTTCCGGCGATCAGGCAGTCTCGTGCTCGGAACCTTCATCACCCCAGATGCGCTGGGTTGCTGCACCCTTGACCCGCACCGTGCTCGAACAGATGCTCCAACCGTGCAGCCGACTAGCATCTGATCAGGTGGATAACCGAGAGGAACAGGATGCTGGGCCACGGTTAACGATTGATGTGACAAGGCACCGTGCGTAGATTGGTCAGCGTGCGATCCGGCTCGGTCGCCTAGAAGCTCAGCTCCTGTCGTATCTCTCCTGGTACAACGGGATGGTGTGCAGTTATAGCGATCTCGCGGAACACCTGTACCAGTGGCTTGACCCTGATCTCAGACGCCTGGTGCAATCGCGGATGCAATATCTGCGACAGAAACTGGAGCCGGATCCGCCGCAGACGCGCTATCTGCATACCATTCGCGGGATTGGCTATCGGCTGACGATAAAACCCATCGCTGCAGACGGCTCGCCGGAGGTGCGACGGAAGTTGCAACAGGCCGTTCTGATCGAGGGGTGTTGATGTGTTTGGGACGCCGCAAGGGCGTGTTGAACGGCAACCTGCTGCCAATCCAGAGACAGATGCGCGTGGTTCACGCATGAGGCCACTGAGCATACCGGTGCGGCACATCGTGCAGCAAATACCTGAACACTATGGTTTGTGGGTATTGGACGGGTTGAGGACCCGCTCCTAGCGGCTACGACGGGGTGCTCTGTTCGTGGATCACCACTGCTGGGCAGGAAGAAACGCTGAAATGTCCCGTCTCCTGCCACGATAGTGACGTTCCGTGTGCTCAGATCATCGTTATCGCCTTACCTCGTGACGATCAACACCACCTGTCCGCCCCTGCTCGTGCGTCCGGCAGGGTCGGGCTGACGATGCATCCCGGTGTTCCTATCCGAAGAATCGTCGCACGGTCCAACGAATAACTCGTGCCGACGGCGGGAACCCGCTAGACGAGGGGCGGTGTGCGCACCGCCCCTCGCGTTCTGCGACCGGATCTGTTGAACCGGCGCTACGCCATCGGTGGAGACGGGATCTGCTCACCGGCCTGGTCATCGCTGCTCATCCGTTCGCGGAGGAGCTGCACGGCGCGTGTTTGGAGGGCTTTGGTGGCACCCAGCGTGCGTCCAAGCTGGCGGGCGGTCTCCGGCAGCGAAAGATGGTACACAAAGCGCAAGAGCAGCACCTGGCGGTAGGTCGGCGGCAGGCTCGCCAGCGCCATCCGCAGCGCCTGGCTCTCGGCCAAGAGGGTGAGATGGGACTGGCCGTCGTCAGCACTGTAATCGGCCAGGGCCATCGCACTGAACGGAATAGTACGCCCGCAGCGCCGACGCACATCGATAGCGAGGTTACGGGCGAGGCGGAAGAGCCAGGCGATGAGCGGCACGCCACGGTCTTCAAAGGTATCGGCCCGTTCCAAAAAGCGGACAAACACATCGTGGGAGGCATCGCGGGCGAGGTCGGGGTCGCCGAGGCGACGCAGCAGATAGTGGAACAGGCGTGGGCCGTAGGTGTCGTAGACCCAGCTCAGCACGTGGGGGTCACGGCTCCGGATGCCAGCGACCAGGTCGTGAGGGGGCAGAGATGACATCGTGTGCTCCAATCAGTGCTCAAGAGGCGAATCCTGATACGACCTACTATAGCAAGGATGAGCGGGGAAAACGGTAACAGTTTGGCGATAATTTTGGCGCGCAAGGGGAGACGGGGTAACAGAAGTGTTGGGGTAAGAGCGATGGTGGACGTGCAGGATGCGAGGTAATGGAGGAGGGGCAGAGGTATTAGGGAGATGTTGATGCGGATATCGTTTACGTTTGCACCAACGGCTTCCGTCGAGGAGCCGTGGAGGCGAAGGATTGGGTGGTGTACCGATTGCACCGGTATTAAGGTTCAACACCTGCTGCTGAACTCCTGCCGAGGTACCGATCACCAGCAGGCTCATCCCTTTGAACCGCTGAAAGATGCGACGCATCGTCGGGCGCCGTGCACTTCCTCAACCGCCGTTCCGCCTAGGCAATCACCTCCGGCCGCTCCACCACCTCCCCTTCCAGGCGCCAGCCGACCCGCTAGAGCGCTGCGTCAGGGGTCGGACGCCCCTCCCGACCGTAGGGGGCCACGTCCCGTTAGCAGACCATCACCTAGTGAGAGGCCCGTGTTCCTCGCAGCCGCCCCACGGCCTCCTCGGTGGTCTCCCGCGAGGTACCGTCGTGGCACATCAAGCGCTTCCAGGCGTGCTCGGTTTGCCTTCGTTCCCGACCCACCTGTGTCTTGAGCGTCACGCACTCCCGCTGCTCGACCTTGGCGACCAGATGACCGGCCAATGCCGGCGCACTACGTCATCGGCAGTGCACAATGCCAGCGTGCGATGTCCTTCCTGTGCGGCAGGGGTATGTCGGCGGCAGCAACGGCTTCGATCAGCACCCGCGCCAGACCGATCCGTTCCGGCACGCACGTCAGCCAACGCACCCTTGCCAACCGCTGCTGGTTGTCCGTGTGGGAGAGCGCACTATCGGCGACCAGGAAGGGCATTTCCCCTTCCTGCAGGTGGGCGATATACGCTTCGATCACGTGGGAGAAAGGGGGATCGGCAGCAGTGCCGTCCAGGATCTGCAGCGACGGCGGTAGCGCCGAGCGGTCACCGGTCATCACAGCCACTCAGACTTGCTTCAGGTTGGGGCGTTTAGCTCGCGAAGAGGTGGAGGTGATGCGCACCACTTCCGGCTTCTCCGGCTTCGCGTCCTCCCCTCGCCACCGAGCGGGGGGGGCCAGGTGGACGAAACGATGGTGGATGCCCCAAAGACGCAGGGCACGAGAAGCCGCCTGCGAAAAGATGTCGGTGAGTCCAGCCTCGTACAGTCTGTCCAGAGCGCGCCCCAGACTGTCGTCGTTGAGCATCTCTGCGGTCAATCCTGGACGCAACAGGCGCTCCACGGGTTTGTTCGCGAAAAACACAGGGGTCAGGTAGAGGGGGCGACCGACAACGCCCAACGCATGAATACCATCGCCTGCACGGCATTGCCCACGCTGAGCTGGCGGTCGGTCGGCCCGGTCATGCGGTCAATCTGTCCGCCCTGGTCGATCTCCCAGCAGAGGCCAGCCACAATGCCCAGATGATCCAACCGTTGTGTTGCATAGATTGTCTCTACCATAGGTATCCACCATCCCAGAGGATACCATACCATCCGCTTTTGCATTATCAAGGTGCGGCATATGAGTTCCACACATAACGTGGATGGATTGGGAACTCACTCGCTCTTCTCCCTATGTTGCTCTTTGAAAAGCTCTGGCATTCTGCTCACGCTCCTGCTTACGCTCCTGTCTACGGTAGGCAAGTATGCTCTATCACGTGAGGTATATCTGTAATCTGACAGGAGCACATGCGCTATGACGTGGATCATTGACACTTCCCATTCAACCATAACCTTCTCGGTACGCCACATGATGATTTCCAGGGTACGTGGCCGCTTTTCGCGATTTGATGGCACGGTTGATTTCGACGAACTCAACCCGGTGAATTCATCAGTAAAAGTGAACATTGATGCGAGCAGCATCGATACTCGCGATGAACGCCGTGATGCTCATCTGATGTCACCCGACTTTCTGGATGTCGCCAATTACCCAACGCTCACGTTTGTCAGCAAGCAGATTGAAGTGATTGATGACAATCACGGACGACTCATCGGTGATCTGACGATACGCGGCGTTACCCGCGAGGTCGTGCTTGATGTAGAGTACAACGGACAATCAAAGTCACCTTGGGGAACAGTCAGCGCCGGTTTCAGCGCTACGACGAGGATCAACCGCAAAGACTGGGGGTTAACCTGGAACGTAGCCCTTGAAACGGGTGGGGTACTAGTTGGTGAAGAGGTTGCTATCGACATCGAACTTGAAATTGTCAAGCAGGTACCCCAAGAAACTTCAGTTGCAGTGTAGCTATACGCTATTGGGCATTCGTCTACGACGCTTTTCTGACGTCTTGTGAATGTCCCATCACGCATATTGGGAGGGGCAGGTTCACAACTTCTGCATGTTACCATCTGCCACCTCCCCATTCCTGTGCCATCGTGGGCAGGTCAGCTTGCTAAGGGTGCTTCACAGCCAGGCGCTGCAAAGGATCACCGGCCACCAGCTCATACCAGTTTTTACTTACTCACATATATCATCAGCCAAAACGTATCTACATAAATCATGCCTGATGAGAGTCTGAACAAGTTCACTACTTCCCCAAACGTGCAAATCTGAACCGTGCTGCTTAAGATTAGCGATTTTTTCTGGAATATTTCCACTTAAAAACACGGACCGCTGCCAATTGCTAGAAGTTCTGGTATTTGATACAACGTATTTAACAGCCACATTGACATGATGCCATATGTCTGCATGTTGAGGCTAATATTGCTCCCAAATTTCAAAGGTTGTATGTCTTAACAACGAGTCAAACGGCAAGTGCATTTGCCTTCTTATAAGCGCTCCGAGAGTCTCATCAGAATATGAGCATATCCAACCACCGTACACAAAGCCACCACTGGTATCTTCTTCCGGTCCGTCCGGGGCTTGTATGATTCCGTCAAGGGAAATATGTTCAAGCACGATAATTTTTCTCATTCCTATTTGGCCCTCTTACAAAGAATACTATCAGTGAAACCAGCCGACGGCTTGCTATTCACCGACGCCGAGTGAACGTCGTGGAGCGGTATCAGATGTAATACTAATCTTGGCGGTGAAACCCATATTTCGTCCCATTATACATCAGCGCGATGAGGTGGGGAACGGATGGCATCGGTGCGCTTATCCTCTTGCCACTGCACTCGGCATTTTTCTATGGTGAGATATGGTAAAACATAAACAGCACGCTGAGAGCGGCTCCGGTGTAGTACATTAATAGCCGCCCAACACGCGCTTCCACCTGACACCACTTCGCGGCGCAGGTGAAGCACAGGCCGTTAGGCAGCCCTAGTACTTTGGAGAGAAATATGTCAATACCAAATTTCCAAACGATTATGCTTCCGCTCTTGCAATGTTTTAGTGACGAGCAAGAGCACTCCGTTCAGGATTTAATGAGTACCCTTGCTAAGAAATTTGCTCTTAGTCAAGATGAGTTAAACACTTTGTCACCCAGCGGCAAGCAGAAAATCTTTTACAATCGGGTAGGTTGGGCCAGAACTTATTTGACTAAAGCGGGACTTCTTGAAATGTCACGCCGCTCATATTACAGAATAACTGAGCGTGGTAAGCAAGTACTGGCAAGTAATCCATCACGAATTGATATGAGATTTCTCGAGCAATTTCCTGAATATGTTGAATTCCGAGAACGCGAGGGTGTGCGTCGCAGACCCAAAGAATCAAGGAACAATGAAGAAGAGAAAACACCAGAAGAAATTCTTGAAGATGCCTATGAAGAAATACGAGACGGTTTAGCTCAAGAACTGTTGGGATTGGTCAAGCAAAGCTCTCCTTCGTTTTTTGAACGTCTTGTGGTCGAGCTTCTTGTAAGTATGGGATACGGGGGGTCGCGTCGTGATGCGGCAAGAGCAGTAGGACAAGTAGGCGATGAGGGGATAGATGGCATTATTGATGAAGATAGACTTGGGCTTGACACCATCTATATACAAGCCAAAAGATGGGACAATGTTGTGGGAAGACCTGAGATACAGAAGTTTGTTGGAGCACTTATGGGGAAACGATCGAAGAAAGGAGTCTTTATTACAACTTCATCGTTTTCTAAAGAAGCTGTGGAATATGTATCAAGCATTGATGCTAAGATTGTCCTGATTGACGGAAAACGTCTAGCTGAGTTAATGATAGACTACGATGTAGGTGTTACTACAGTAACGACTTACCAACTTAAACGAGTTGATTCGGATTACTTTGGCAATGGGTAAAAGGGGCTGGCTAAAACGCGCTTCACCTGACGCCGCTCCGCTGCACTTCGCGGCGCAGGTGAAGCGCAGACCGTTAGCCCGCCTGCTGTGATGAGCTGTGCGATCTTGTACGTGCGGGTGTAAGCAATGCATGTAAGAGAAGTTTAAGGTGAGTCAAGATAATGGCCAACCGTTGGGCGTTCAAATCTGATGTCAGCTTTCTTGAGAAGATTTCGATGGGTGCGGTAGGGACACATCGAGTCTTTGAGCATCTGAGAGCTCAAGGGCACAACCCCCTCGAACTTGAGCGTGGCTCAATGAGCTTCAAAATTTGGAAGAATATCAAGATTAAGCGGATCAGGGTGCCTGATATTCTCTGCGTAGCTTGTGGTCGTAGGGTCGAATCCAGAGCCAAGACTACTTTTGAAATCTCTATGTCGCATTCGTTGTCCGATCCAGAACGAGGTTGGGATTATGGCCTTAACGACAGCGACTTTGTAGCACTGGTGATTTGCAGGCGGGCTAGCGACAGGCCAATAGACTGGCGGGCCGATGATCTTGTCCAGTATATCTCCGTTCATGATCTCCGTTCTGCCCAGAGAAACAACCTTATTGTTCTCGTGAAACCAAAAGGTGCGGAAGAAGGATTCGAGACCAGAATCAGTTGGCCTGCCGCAGTTGCGAAATCTGCAGGTATCGTTGAGTCCGTTACCAACGATCGCATTAAATATCGCAGACAAAACGATAGTAGAATGATCACATTGAGCCTGTCTAAGCAAGGGCTTCATCTGAATCCTCTTGTTCGTGAAGGAGATGTCATTTCTGAACATCAAGTGCTCGCAGCAGTCATCCCTGTAGTCAAGCAATTCCCCTGCTCGCGGAAAACCGATCAGGAGGATTATATTGCTCAGCTTTTAAGCCCGTCTCTGAGCGAGCGATACACCGCAGCAAAAGCTTTATCCACCTTCGAATCAGCGAGTGTTTCCAAGGCGCTCATTGATAGGGTCAATGCGGGCAATGAGCACATCTATGTAAGGCTTGAAGCAGCCGCAGGCCTTGCTCGTCACAATGAAGAACAAGGGTGGTCGTTCATTGAACGATGTTTGACAGATGACTATCTCCAAAATAGACTGGAAGCTGTTATTGTTTTGGGAGAGATCCTGAACGATACATCTTGCAGACTGTTATGCCGCGTTGTGAGTGATAACCAGCAACATCCTGAAATTCGCGCCGGAGCTGCTTGGGCGCTCGGTGAACTTGACAACAGCTTGGCTCTGCATGTTCTGATCGATAGCTTTTCTGCCGTGGATGAGGGTATTCGCATCGAGGCCGCCAGAGCTCTCGCGAAATTGGCCTCACGTTTTACCGGAGAGATCGTGAAAGAGTTTCCTCGGGCTGCTCCAGATAAACGGCCGGGAATAGCTTGGGCATTGAGCAAGTCATTGAGCAAGTCAGGGAACTTCAAACTTGAGGACTTGCTCAACGCACTCACCGATGATGAGGACGTCCGTCATTGGGTATCATACATCCTTGGCACACAAGATCAGCAAAGATACATCAACCAGATAGAGAAACTGAGGGCGCGAGACTCAGAGGTATATTTCGCCGTAACAGTCCTGTGGAAAATTATGACGAGTTGGGTCTACAACCTGGAGGAATACTGATGGAATCTCTGCCGGAGCCGCTATATACGACTCGTTATGGAGCAGCCTATGTCGGCGATGCTCTTGAGCTGCTGCAGGGGCTTCCTGATGAGAGCATTGACCTTGTGCTCACGTCGCCACCGTTTGCTCTGCAACGTCAGAAAGAATATGGTAATGTTGATCAGGATGAGTATGTAGATTGGCTTTTATCGTTCGCCATCGAAATAAAACGTGTACTTAAAAGCTCAGGCAGTTTTGTACTGGACCTTGGAGGTGCTTACCGCAGAGGGAGACCGGTTCGCTCGCTCTATAATTATCGCGTTCTCATCAGAATGTGTGACGACCTAGGCTGGAATCTTGCCGAGGAGTTCTTCTGGTTTAACCCATCCAAATTACCATCCCCTATAGAGTGGGTGAACAAACGCAAAATTCGCGCAAAGGACGCAGTCAATACCATATGGTGGTTTTCTAAGACGGACTTTCCCAAGGCTGATATTACCAAAGTTCTGCTGCCTTATTCTGAGCGAATGAAGCTTCTGCTGCAGAACAGCGACAAATACTATTCACCTAAGAAGAGACCGTCTGGACACGACATCAGTAGCCGTTTTGCGGAGGATAAGGGTGGAGCGATCCCGCCAAATCTTCTTCAAATTCCTAATACTGAGAGCAACTCGCGATACCTCAGATGCTGTCAGATTGTTGGCATCAATGGTCACCCGGCCAGGTTCCCTGAGAAGCTCCCAGAGTTTTTTATCCACTTTCTCACCGATGTAGGAGATACCGTTTTAGACATTTTTGCCGGTTCTAACACGACAGGCGCAGTGGCGGAAGCTTTGGGGCGGAGATGGATTGCTTTTGAGATTGATCGGTCGTACCTTGCGACGTCAGCGTTCCGCTTTCTTAACGGAGCCGAAGAAGATGCCGTGAGGGATTTGTATAGTGAGCTTATCACTGAAGGCACAAAGGGGATCATTATTCCGCAGGGAACAATGCAGCAATATCTTTTGGAGGAGACGGGCGAATATGAGACATCGTAGGACATGACAATCCATTTCTTGCCCCATCTACGACATTTGTTGTTGCGTAAACAAAGGGCGTTTTTACGGGATAGTTGCTCAAGTTCTGAAAGAGAAATAACGTGCTCGAACCGGTCATCCAATTTTCACTGGTTTTTCTGCTCTCGCCACTATGCACGTTGATTGGCGAGATGTTGTTCGGTGACGTTGGTGCACGTATTGGCCAGTTGTGGACGTTGAGACCGATAGCTGGTTTTGGTCTGCGGAGCGTGAGGCAAATTCGGAAAGAACTGTCAGCATTGCCACACTCAGAATGGCTACACCTTGACTATTGGCTCTATATCACAATATCAATTGTTGCTACTTTCATCGCTCTCGTGTTGCTGTTTTTCTGGCTGACGGGGTTAGTGTGGTAGGAGTCTCGAAAAACGCGATACTTCCCGAACTCAGGTTGAAACAACTGCTACCCGATGCAAGCTCTTTTGATGGGGCTGGAATTACGAGGAAGAGGTTAATCGTCTTCTCCCCCTCGCGATGAAGACATTCAGGCTATTATGACACGTGCTATCGCTTGACGGTCGGGGAAGCAGTTGCCGTTCAGTTATCACTTTAGCTGTTTTCTCTTTTTGGATCATGCTGCTGACCGATGTGGGTAGCACAGTGCTGCTTTGTGTCTTGCTACCATGCCTTTATCATTGTAGTCGGATTACTGTGGCGTGACCCAATGGTGTTCATATGTTGGCTGGTTGTCCTTTGGCATTTCGACCTCTCTGACGGCGATGACTCGCATCGGGTAGAGATGGTTGAAAGAGATATGTTCCATGCACCATTGGCGTTAACTCGTCTGACTCACCATCGTTATTCTAACACTCCCAGCCTATACAACCTGAGGCTGGCAAGTGTGATTCGCAGTCGTTCAGTTACGGTTCTTTTGAACATCACGAAGCAGGGATTGAGAGAAATTGGTAGGCGGGAAAACAACACCACACGCGCACTAGAAAATAGCTTGTCGTGCGATCTCCTGCAATCCTCCCACAGCAAAGGGTGGTTTCAAACCGTCGAAATGAAACGCCGACTGCGCCACCTCCGAAGGTACAGAACACTTTGCGCCTGCCCTGCGGTCATGGCTCACAGAAAGGCAGCATCGTGATGAGCTAATGGTGGAAGCAGGAACGGTCGGGTTGTGCCGAGATAATGTGCCAATGACACGCGAAGGATTTGAGACAATCCGTGACGACATCTTTCTAGCTGCTAAGTTGGCTGAATCCCTTGACTTTCAGGCGACAGGCGAATCTATTCCTTGCTTGAGTCCACGCTGATGAAGTATCGCTCCCCAATGCGAAGGCTTGAAGACGCACGTAGATGTTGCTGCGAGCGTTGCCCGGCGCGAAGCTCTATCACTGTCTCGGTCGAGGCTTAACGTGCTGACAGCACAGAGCTAGTCGCTCATAGACGGCCTATGAGTAGTTGACTCAACCTCTGTCGGGTCATATCAGCACGCCAACGAGGGCAGGTTTCAAACCTGCCCCTATCGGTATGACGGATACGATCAGCATCCCCTGTCCAGGTCAATAGCAAGTTTCTCTCGTTCGTATGCAAAACGAGAGCAGACCTTGCAGCTAAACTAGCGGCCATTCGCGGCGGCGTTCACCGGTGAGGGCGGCTAACGCATTGGCAACGGCTGCGGCAATCGGCCCCATCGGTGGTTCGCCGCCACCAAACGGTTGATCACCGCTGCGGAGAATCTGCACGAACACCTCTGGCGCATCGGCGATGGTGAGCAGCGGATAGCGATCAAAGTTGCCAGCCTCGATCCTGCCGTCGCTGATCGTAATCCGCTCGAGCAACGCAGCACTCAAACCCATCATAATCCCGCCTTCTGTCTGGGCAGCCAGACCATCGGGATTAATCGCCACCCCCGGATCAACAACCGCCCACACTCGATAGACCCGTGGCCGATTATCAACCAGACCGACTTCGGCAACGTGAGCCGCTATCGTCCCGGCATCGATACTACAGGCGATCCCACGAGCGCGACCGGGAGGCGGCGCCTCTCGCCAGCCGGACATGGTCGCTACGGTTTCGAGTGCTGTACGAAAGCGTTGACCCAGCTCATTTGCCGGCAGATGACGGAGCCGAAAATCAAGCGGATCAATCCCCGCTGCTGTAGCCAACTCGTCGATGAAACTCTCGACGGCAAAGACGTTTGCCAGTAGACCTAGCCCGCGCCACGGGCCAGTTGGTAATGGTAATTCAACAGTCTGCGCAGTGACCAGCAGGTTAGGGATCGCGTAGACGAGACGGGCCCCACGCCACCCGCCAAAGTCGCTACCAAACAGCCAGCGCAGCGGGGCTGGAAAGAGATCAAACAGCACATTGCCACTTACGTGACGCTGTTCAAGAGCAATGATCTGACCACTTGAGTCAAGGGCCGCACGAAATGCAGCATAGGTCGGTGGACGCAGGTACCCGTAGCGAAACTCCTCGGTACGAGTCCAACCGACATGTACTGGTCGGCCAACTGCTGCCGACAGTAACGCGGCCTCGGTGGCAACCGTTGTGGTTACTTTGCGCCCGAAACCACCGCCCAGATAGGTTGGGGTTACTTCGACAGTTTCGGGGTTGCGTCCGAGCACTTGCGCCAGTGTGCGGGCAACCTGTACCGGTGATTGGGTGCTGACCCAGGCCCGCACCCGGTCTGGTTGAACGTCAACTAATGCAGCTTGTGGTTCAAGATTGGCGTGCGCTGCTAGCGGTGTTCGATACGTTGCCTCGATAACCCGTTCGCCACGCAACATAGCTGGTGCATCACCCTGACGTTGAATCACCGTCCCCGATCCGGCCTGGGCGGCCAGTCGTTGCTCAATATCTTGCAGATCAAATGACGGTGGTAGCTCCCAGTCAAGCTCTAAATCATTGAGCGCAGCATAGGCGGTCAGACGCGATTCGGCGACGACACCGGCAAAACCATCGCGAATCACAACCTCAACGACGCCAGGTCGGTTACGCGCTGTTCCTGGAGCTGCCCGACGGAGTTTAGCACCAAGACGGGGCGGACGAGCTACTGCGCCGTACAACATTCCATCGACGCGAACATCATAGCCGTACACCGCCGCGCCCCGAATCTTGGCCGGCAGATCGAGCCGGGGTACCGGCTGACCGATAATCTGCCAGCGTTCAGGTGGGGTGAGTGGTGCCGCTTCAGCCGGTAGTTGCCAGTCGCGCTGTTGCGCAGCCAGTTCGCCAAATGAGATACGACGTTCAGGACGTTCTGCATCGATTACCATCCCTCGCTCGATACGAGTCTGGGCCAGGGGAATGCCGAGCTGATCGGCTCCCGCAGCACGGATCATCTCCCGTAACGTCGCCGCTGCTTCCCGCAGCACGGGGAAGAGCGAGATCACCGAATATGAAGCGCTGGTACCGGCGCCATCAGCTATCGGGCCGCGCGAACTGCTCTGCACAACCTGCATCTGCTCCCAGGCCACACCCAACTCTTCGGCTGCAATCTGGGCCAGCGCCGTATGTACGCCTTGCCCCATCTCGACTTTCGGCATCGTCAATAATACCTGACCGTCTGGCCGAATCGTAAACCAGAGATCAGGTTCACGGGGCATTGTAGAAGGAATCTCTATCACGTCGCCAAACATATCGGCCAACATCAAGCGCGCCGCTGGTAAGCCGAACACGGCGCCAAGGGCCAGACCGCCACCGACGACTCCCAGGCCAATGAGAAAGCCCCGCCGCGACATTCGCCAGCGTTGTGGACGTACATTTTTGTTCATACCTTTTGCCCCCTCATCAGCTCGGCTGCTCGCATAACCGCCCGTCCGATACGGGCATACGTACCACACCGACAGTAGTTGTAACGCATCGCGGCGATCATCTCTTCGTAGGTTGGATTAGGATTCTCTGCCAGCAGTGCCGCAGCAGTCATCATCTGACCGCTCATACACCAGCCGCATTGGGGAACCTGAAGTTCGAGAAAGGCCTGTTGTACTGGATGTAGTTGCTCACCATTGGCTAATCCCTCAATAGTTGTAATCTGGGCGTCGGCGAGCATCGTGACCATCGTCTGGCAACTGCGCGTCGCTTTGCCATTCACATGGACGGTACATGCGCCGCAGATACCGGCACCGCAACCAAATTTAGTTCCCGTCAGTCCCAATTCATCGCGCAGGACGTAAAGCAGTGGACGGGCCGGTTCATCGTCAATCGTGTAACGTTGGCCGTTGATGTTTAATTCCATAATTGACCTCTTGTACAATTGCTGTGCAATCCCTGTTCATAGTATACTACCAGTGCGAATATATTTACAGCGAATCGCCTTCTGATGCGAAAGACATGCTGCGACTGTCGCGTAGCGTTTGCGCGTGTGAGCTGAGCTCACGGGGTAGAGGGAGCTATGCCGGATAGATGATCGGCAATGCTCTCTTCATTCACAAGGATATGCCGATGACGACATCGTTCACAAAACAGACGCCTATTCTTATTGTGGGCGGCTTCGGGAGCAATCCATCACTCTACGAGCCGCTCCGTAGTTATCTGGCCGACCTTAGCAATCAACCGGTGTTCATCACCCCTATCAACCGTTGGGATTGGGCGCAGGTTGTAGTATTTGACAGCTATGCTGGCTTACTTGACAAACTGGATCGAGCGGTCAATCAAATCTTGAGCACAACCGGTAGTAACCAGGTAACTCTCGTCGCCCATAGTGCTGGCGGTGTACTAGCTCGAATTTTTCTGGGTGATCAGCCGTATCGACAGCGAGCCTACGCTGGGTACCGCCGGGTCGATATGTTGATCACGTTAGGCACACCGCAGCGAGCGGTGCGGGATGGACGAATTGGCGGGCTAAGCCAGATCCGCTGGGCCGAACAGCATTATCCAGGAGCTTACTGGTCAAGCGTTCGATATGTGAGTGTTATCGGGCGCGGTATCTTTGGCGATCCCGATGGTCCCCCGCCAGAACGCGGCGCCTACCAGAGCTATCGCCTGATTAGCGGTGAAGGAGCACAGTGGGGTGATGGGGTCGTTCCACTGGAATATGGCCTCTTGCCCGGATCATTACAAATCGTTATCCCCGGTCTGCGCCACGACCCTAGGCCAGATCGCCTCTGGTACGGTTCGAGTCGGGCAACAGTTGCGATCTGGTGGCAGGCTGCGGCGGCATTTGCTGTGACACCACTGGCTGGGATCGGCTATAATCAAGCAGAAGCGCAGGTCACAGTAGCTTCTGCTGTCGACCAGCGCGCCTGAAACCATGCACGTGTCGTACAGCAAAGGACAATTCTGTCATTAACCAGAGTTGTTCACGCCTTCAGCGATATTTACGAAGGGGAATTCGGTATGTTTCGCCGTCTTTTCGGGCGCGCCCAGGATGCACCGCGCAGTGAGGAAGAAGCTGCGCGTGAAGAAGCGCAAGTCGCCGCCTCACTAGAAAAATCACGCAAAGGAATCTTTGGCCGTATCGCCCAGCTCTTTGCCAATGATGACCCAATCACCGATCAGCTCTGGGATGAACTGGAAGAGGCATTGATCCAGGCTGATGTTGGTCTGGAAACGACCCAATATCTGGTGAACCGAACCATTGACCGGGTGAACCGCTACGGGGTCAAAAAAGCCCGTGAAGCCCGCGACATGCTCAAGGCCGAGATGGTACGCACATTTGCCGAGTATGCAGGTCAGAAACGGCCTGATGCTAAACCGTATGTGATTCTCGTGGTGGGGGTGAATGGAGTCGGCAAAACTACTCTGATTGCAAAACTGGCCCATCGGTACAAGAATCGTTTTGGGAAGAAGGTGCTGTTAGCCGCCGGTGACACCTTCCGGGCTGCAGCAACTGAGCAGCTTGAAACCTGGGCCGAGCGTGCTGGGGTGCCGTGTGTGAGCCTTGGTCAGGGAGCTGATGCTGCCGCCGTCGTGTACAAGGCGATTGATGCCGCCCTAGAACAGGACGTTGACATCCTGATCGTCGATACGGCCGGTCGCCTGCACGCGAAGTATAACCTGATGCAAGAACTAGAAAAAATTCGTAACATTATTGGGCGCAAACTTCCCGGTGCACCCCACGAAACGATCCTGGTGATCGATGCAACCACCGGCCAGAATGGTGTTTTGCAGGCCAAAGCCTTTCTCAAGGCGGCCGGTGTCACCGACGTAGCTATTACCAAGATGGATGGAACGGCCAAAGGTGGTATTGCGTTTGCCATTGCCCAGGATATCGAGCGCCCGATTCGGTATATCGGTACCGGCGAGAAGCTCGATGATCTGGCCCTCTTCGATGCTCAAACCTTTGTCGATGCGCTTTTTGCCGAATCGAAGCCATAGGCTGTCGGCAGTCTGCCAACAACGCGAGTACCACCATGGGTACGCTATATATCGCAACCTACGTTTTCGTGCCACTGCGATAGCTTTGTTCACAGGTGCCACTATGTCTGTGGAAATCGTCAAATGCCCATCGTGCAACCAGAAACTGGCTATCTTTCCTTACGTTCCAGTTGGTGGACAGGTCGTGTGTGCGAATCGCAATTGTGGCGCCAGCATTCGCCTGGTTTCACGCCGACCGTTGCGGGTCGAGCTGGTTCCTGAAGAAGCGACGTATACCGTCGATTATCGGCCGGAGTCGTATGGTTAGTCGGAAAGGAGGGTTCATCGTTTCTCCAGAAGCCTTCCGGTGGGCAGTTTTAGCCATCTGTTTTATTGGCTGCACCCTTCTGCTCACCGGTTGTCTTCTCATCAGCGGCGAACAGACAACCATTGCTCAGGAGGGTGCAACTGCCAGTATTCTTACCACATTTGTGAGCGCTGAAGGGAGCGACGAATACCGGCTCCCGGCACTACCGGCCAACACCGAAGTACAGGCAATTGTGATGGTCGCTGTTGAGTCGGGTGATCTCCAGGTTGCGCTCATCCAACCTGATGGATCAGTTTCATTCGTACTTGCTGCACGTCCAGGTACACAGGTTACCCGAAGTGGCCCGCTGCGCAGCGACGACCAGGGACACATCCGCTATCGAATCACAGCGCGCAATGCGCGAAATGGCGAGATACAGATGTTTTTATTGCCGTAAG
>JAGHYT010000004.1:0-82636 GCA_017743535.1 Chloroflexus sp. | reverse complement strand
AGTCGTATGAGCCAGACTCCATTAGCAAACCTACACGTTCGCGAACTTACGCCACTCATGCCACCGCGAACGCTGAAGAACGAGCTACCGATCACGCCGACCGCAGCCCAGACGGTCGCCGAAACACGAGCGGCGATCCGACGCATCTTGCGCGGTGAAGACCATCGCCGCATCATGGTTGTTGGTCCGTGCTCGATCCACGATCCCGAAGCTGCTCTTGAATATGCCCGCCGCTTACAGGCATTGCAGGAACCACTAGGCGATCAGCTCCTGATCGTGATGCGCACTTACCTCGAAAAACCGCGCACCACCGTAGGTTGGCGTGGTCTGATTAACGACCCGCACCTCGATGGATCATTTGATATGGCTGCGGGACTACGGATTGCGCGCCAACTATTACTCGCCATTAACGAGCTGGGTGTGCCGGTGGCAACCGAAATGCTCGACCCAATCAGCCCACAATATCTTGACGACCAGATCAGTCTAGCAACCATTGGCGCCCGTACCAGTGAAGCCCAAACGCATCGCGCATTAGCTAGTGGTGTCTCGATGCCGGTTGGGTTCAAGAATGGCACCGATGGCGGTATTCAGGTAGCGGTGAATGCCTGCGTTTCAGCAGCGGTTCCACACAGCTTTCTAGGGATCGATGAAGACGGACGCAGTGCGGTGGTACGCACGACCGGCAATCCCGACAGCTTTGTGATCTTGCGTGGAGGTCGTTATGGCCCCAACTATCACCTGGAATACATTGTGCAGGCAACTCGTCTCATGCGCGAGGCCGAACGCACGCCAGCAGTGATGATCGACTGTAGCCATGCCAACTCTGGCGGTGATTTCCGTCGTCAGGAAGCTGTTTGGCAGACAGTACTCGGCTATATGGTCGAGGAGTCACTGCCGATCATTGGGATGATGCTTGAAAGTAATCTCTTCGAGGGCAAACAACCACTGGTCGCCGACCGCAGCGCTCTGCGTTACGGTGTGTCACTTACCGATGGCTGTGTTGGTTGGGATACAACCGAACGGCTGCTCCACGAAGCTCATCTGGCTCTTGCGCGAAGGTAACCAGAGGGAGAAGTGAGAAGGTAGGGGCGGGTTCCCCTACCTGCCCACAGTGATGTACGATGGTAATCCCAGGATGAGCAATGATGCGGATGCGGTAGTGTCGATCCCTGGCATTGTAACGACCAGGGGCTGATGTTATCCGATTATGATGCACCCTCACTGCACCAGTATAGTGATCTGATTTAGACAAAACATCCAATCCCCTCTACACAGATATTGGCACTCCTATCCATTGGCAGCGTCATTAAAGCCTGTTATCATACCAGCGTCTACAAAAGCACAAATAAATGGTTGCCACGATGCACTGATAGTAAGGGGGTGAGCGTGCGTTACGCTGACATCTTCTGCATTGTTGCAGCTTGAACCGCTGACGTAAAGAGGAAGATCGCTTTTGAGTAACACCATTATTTGGCTAGTATTCCTTTTACAAGTTCATAGCAAGAGCTATCAGACTCTTGCAAACGCGATGGCGCCCATTCGGCCTGCGACGAGGCAGAGGCAGATGGTTTGTGCAAAATATCTAAATGAATGCCGGTCTCTTTGGGAAGACCAAACATTCATCACATGCAGGACCTTTTTTAGTACAGGGGATAAGGAGTAGTTCTCATGAAGCTTGCATGGCGCACAAAGATCGGTCTCGGTCTCGGCTTTGGCCTTGGTCTCTGGCTAGTAGGAAGTGGACGCGCTTTTGCTCAGGAAGGACCTACCACTACCGAGCTGGCGGTAGCAATGAACACGTTCTTCCTACTTTTATCTGCTTTCCTGGTCTTCTTTATGCAGGCCGGTTTTGCAATGCTCACGGCTGGGATGACCCGCTCGAAAAACACCACGAACATCCTGTTTATGAATTTGATGGACTTCGTGATGTGTTCGATCGCCTTCTGGGCGGTAGGTTGGGGCATTGCTTACGGCACTTCGGCAGGAGGATTTATCGGCACCGACCAATTTTTCCTTTCGGCAGTAACTGCCGAGGGAGAGGTACCAGTGTTGGCAAGCTGGCTCTTCCAGGTCGTGTTTGCCGGCACTGCTGCGACAATTGTTGCCGGTGCAATGGCCGAGCGCACAAAGTTTACCGCATATCTAGTCTATAGCTTCATCATCTCCCTCTTCATCTATCCAGTAGTTGTGCATTGGGTCTGGAGCGGCTCTGGCTGGCTAAATACGTACAGCGGTAGTACTGAAGGCAATTGGGGATTCACCGATTTTGCCGGTAGCACAGTCGTACACAGTGTTGGTGGTTGGGCCGCGTTGGTTGGTGCGATGATACTGGGTCCGCGCCTTGGTCGCTTTGGATCGGATGGTAAGCCGCGATCAATTCCAGGTCACAGTATGTCCCTGGCCGCACTTGGTACATTCATCCTCTGGCTCGGCTGGTTTGGTTTCAACCCTGGTTCACAGTTGGCAATTGCTTCGCAGGGCGATGCTGATGCAGTTGCTATGGTTGCCGTGACGACCAATTTGGCAGCGGCAGCCGGTGCGCTGGGTGCTCTCTTCACCGCCTGGCTGCGCTATGGAAAGCCTGATCTAGGTCAGACCCTTAACGGTGTCCTTGGTGGTCTAGTTGCAATTACAGCCGGTTGTGCCTACGTTGATCCGCTATCGTCGATCATCATCGGCTTTATTGCAGGCCCAATCGTCGTCCTCTCCGCAGAGCTGCTTGAAAAGCTCAAGATCGATGATCCGGTCGGCGCAGTACCGGTGCACCTGTTTAGTGGTATCTGGGGCACGTTAGCCGTTGGCTTGTTTGCCTCAATTCCTGGCAACACCGGTACGACGGGGTTGTTCTACGGTGGCGGTTTAACACTGCTCATCTCGCAGATTGTTGGCGTGGTGGCTATTGGCTTGTGGACGGTAGCAACTACGGCGCTGATGTTCTTCGCCATCAAGGCCACCATTGGTCTGCGTGTGAGCAAGGAAGAGGAAGAGGCGGGCCTCGATATTGGTGAGCACGGCGTGCAGGCCTATCCCGATCTGGTTGGCACACCGGCAGGCGGTAGCGTGAGTGGCGCGCTGGCTAAGTAGTAGACAAAATATCCCTCTCCTCCTTGCACCCCGCCTCTGTGATGCAGAGGCGGGGGTTTTTATCCCGTCATCCCCATCTGTACAAACCGTGTATGGTGCTCCTTACCGCTATCCTTCAGCAAATGAACCAGGTGCTCAGCCGTGGATGGTGTTTTGATGTTCTCAGCCTCCCCAGCAGCGATGAGAAGAGTGTGAAAAGAAAAGCGAAACAAGCGCAGCAGTGTGCGTAGAAGCGGCAGAGAAACATCCCCCTAGCAGGGCACGGCTAGGATGGAGGTGCATCCTCGACCGTGAACCAAAAGCGGTCACGAAAGCGACGCAATTCTTTGAGCACAGTACGCCCTAAGAGTGCGATCAAGATTGCATTGCCGATGGCCCGTACCGCATCCCATGCCAGCGACGTCACGAGGTAGAAGGTCATATACTGCTGAATTGTCTCGCGCAGACCGCTGCCGGGTATCCAACCCAACTCACCGGGCGGCGCAAATGGCCAGAACCAGAGATTCATCAAGCCACCGAAGAGGAATCCCCAACCGTAACCAAAAGCACTGAGTATGCCAATTTCGACCCATCCCCCTGCACGTAGATACTTTCCCAATCGACCTAGAAGACCGGCACTCATTCCCATCCAGCCACTTACAAACATTTGGAATGGCAGCCAGGGACCGACACCACCGGTTAACAATGCCGAGACGAGCAAGGCTAACGCGCCAAGCAGAAACCCAAAACGCGCTCCATAGGTGTAACCAACCAGAATAATGAGAAAAAAGAAGGTCGGTGAGTCGCCCGGCCCGGCTGGTAGCCGTAAGACGGCGACAACCCCGGTGAGTACTCCAAGCACGGCGACCATGCGCGTGTTGAGCCGACCAGCGCTGAGTTCGGCGATCAAAACGATCAGCAATGCCGAACCAAGGAGGGCAAAGAAGATGGGAGCAGTAGTGGCATGCGCCGCCGTAAAGCCAGTTTCAGCCCGCCCTAGGAAAAAGGGATAGAGAAAAGCAATCGCGCCAAGCAGACAAATTAAGACTAGAACGAGATTGCTGGCGGATGCTGCCAGTTGTTTGCGCAGTCGTGATGAGGTCGCTAACGGTGCTATCGCGTGAGACATAAGTGCACTGCTCCAATGTGTTGATCTTCCTGGATATAAGTTTACCCGCTTTATCAGGGGAACGGCGCTGCTCGCTCATCATACCCGCCATCGCTCCCTTTCCCCTCCTCACAGCCTGATCAAAAACTTCTCATTGGGCACGTACCGGACCCGTGCAACCATTGTGTGAGGGGTTGCCAACATGCTTTCGCTCCATCCATTCTACATTCCCCGCCGTTTGGAGAGTACCGGATCGAACTCAGATTGCCAACGTGTTTTCGCTCCAGCTACCCCATATTCTCCCTACCTCTCCCCCATGGGGAGAGGCAGGGGGCCAGGGGGAAGGTGAAGGCGTGCTCCGCAGCACAGACGCTGAAACCGTTGCAACCCTGTTCCATTGCAAGCCTAGGTTTTTGATCATGCACCTTAGAAGAGGAATACTGTGTTTCGCCCGATCACTCGCAACTCTGACCATAGCTGCTCTCACTTTCCCGTCGTATCAGCTCATTGGAATTGGAGGCAACCGCGACAACCGTTTGCCTGCTAACCCTTCCATAGTCATTTTTCAAAGTATTGATAAGAATAGCCAATTTTTATATTGACTTTCTCTATTGGACATGGTAACATTTTGCAAGAATTGGTAAATATTGACATCTCATTGGTAAAAAGGAGTGAGACATGCTGCGAGAATTGTACCACCACGAGAAGCTTCATGCTCGTGAGCTAAACGAGCGCTATACGCAGCTTGCGCACAGACGTCACCTTCCACCTTCACGCTTGGGGCGTCGCCTTGCTCATTGGACGGGCTTACTCCTGGTGCGGCTGGGGGCCTGTCTGCTCCGCTACGCCGCTGACCGTCATTCACGTCGCCTAACGCCTGCACGCTAAAGGAGATTTCTATGTATCCCTTACTCACCCGCGATCCCATTACCGGTGGCGAATTAATCGTTACCCGTCTCGAATCACCTGACAGCGGAATCGTGATTGAAGGACGCTTTAGCCTCGGCTGGATCGGTCGGCTTACCCCCGAACAACTAACCTTCGTCGAGCTACTCGTCAAGAATCGCGGCAATATTCAACGGCTCGCTGCCGAACTCGACATCGCCTACAACACTGCCCGTGCTCGTCTCGATGAAATTGTCGCACTCTTGGGTGGTGCTCCCGAACAGGAACCACGGCTTAATCGACGCCAAATTCTTGACCGCCTGGCCGCCCGTGAAATCTCGGTCGAGGAGGCGCTGCGCTTGCTAAAAGGAACGGAACATGAACAGCGTAAATGAAGAACGCCATCGCATTTTACAGATGGTTGAGCAGGGACACCTTTCGGCTGCTGAAGCTGCTCGCCTGCTCGACGCCCTCAGCGCTGATCCGCGACCACTCGAACGGTTGCAGGCACGACTGGTTCGGATTCGCGTCACCGACTTGTCATCACAACGGCTGAAAGCATCAGTCGCTATTCCGGTGAGCCTAATCAATGTTGGACTGCGTCTTGGTGCACGTCTGGCACCCCAATTGCAAGGTAGTGCCCTCGAAGATCTGATCCGTAGCGTTGAACGTGGAACAACAGGCCTATTGCTCGAATGGCAAGACTTGGAAGAGGACGAACGGATCGAAATTATTGTCGAATAAACGCTATGCCTGCACTTCAGATCATTAAGGAGTCTTGTATGAAACAGCAAATTCCCGTCGATGTACCGGTCACCCTCATCATTCAGGCAGTTCACGGCGATCTGACGATTCGCGGTTGGGCGGAACCACTGCTCGAATGGCAATGTGACGATGAACAGGTAACAATACAAGCTCAGGAAAGCGGTCTGGCGTTGAGTCCATGCCAGAGCGATCTCGTGCTCAAATTGCCGCAGAGCGCCGAAGTTCACATTGCGACGATCCATGGCGACGCGCACGTGACACATCTGCGCCGCGTGAGTATTGACCATATCAGTGGTGATCTCACGTTACGCCAGATTACCGAACAGGTAACCATCGGCGTTGTCAATGGTGATCTGACAGCTTCCGCCGTCGCTGAACTAATTGTCACGAGCGACATTCAAAGTGATGTCACATTAACCGACGTACCGGTTGTCCGTCTGACAGGCGTGAACGGTGATCTGACCGGTCGTGGTGTGCTGAGTCTGTCGCTCGATCAGGTTGCCGGTGATCTCGAACTCAGCGGTTTAAGTGAGCAGGTGCAGATCAGGAGTGTAAACGGTGATGTGGCACTGGTAACCACCGGTACCGCCAGTGTAACCCTCGACCGGGTAAACGGTGATCTAACGATCCGCGGGCAGGCCAGCAGTGTCCAGTGCCTCGTAGTGAGTGGCGATATTGATACGACAGAAGCCCAGATCGATCAGCTTACTGTCGAGACGGTCGCTGGCGATGTTGAGACAGGCACCCTTGCTACCGGTCGTATAACGACCATCGGTGGTGATCTGGAGATCGGGAACATCACGAGGGAGTTGACAATCGGTACGGTTGGCGGTGATTGTACGATTGAACAGGCGACCGGTACCGTTACGCTTAACACCATCGGTGGTGACCTCTGGTTACGGGCCGCGATCACCGCTCACACAACGCTGCAAGCCCGCGTTGCCGGCGATGCAACCATTGTTCTTCCCGAGTCGCCTGATGTTACAGTGACGGCTGTTGTCGGTGGTGAAATCAGCGGTATCGAAGGACACCCATCATTGTCCGGCCAAACGGTCGAACTACGTTATGGGAACGGTACAGCCAGCATCCATCTGCATGTTGGTGGTGATCTGATGATAAAAGGTACCGATCATCCCGGTTCGTTCAGCAGTATCAGCGCGCAGTTAGGCAAAGAATTAAGCGAACTGGGCCGTGAGTTGGGTCGCGAACTCAGCGAACTGGGCCGAGAGTTAGCATCTGAACTCCGCCGTGCACTATCCGGTAGTGATCCCGATGCTGCCAAACGTGCTCGTGATGTTGCCGAACGCTTCTCCGCCCAGGCTCAGCGCTGGCGCGATACATCCGGTTCTGAACAGGTACGGGTGCGGATTAATCAGCGTGAATGGCGACTCGATCCCGAACGAATTGAGCGTATCAAAGAGCAGGCCCGTCAGGCAGCGGCTGCCGGTCTGAGTAGCGCTCTCGAAGCAGTCGAACGGGCACTGAGCCGGATTCAGTCGCCCCAATCACCGGCAGCTCCGCAGCCGCCCCAATCGCCAGCAGCTCCACAACCACCTCAACCGCCGGCGCCACCGCCATCACCAGCGACCGGCCCCACCATTCAGCTTCGCAATCAGGTCTCTCAAATACCGCTCAATGATGCTGAACGTGAACAGCAGCGCGCTTCAATCTTGCAAATGGTCGCCGAAGGCCGCATCTCACCCGCTGAAGGCGATCTGCTGTTAGCCGCACTCGATGACACCGGTGCGTGAACAAAAAGCTAATAGACATGCGCGGTAGACGAGGTAAACCCTCTATGATGAGCGGTAGGTGATGTTGCGTAATTAGTCTCTACCCCCTGCCTCACACCGCTTGCGAGAGGCAGGGGCTGACAAAAAGGCTGGAGTACCAGGCGCATCGCGCTAGCGAGCTGCCAAACAATCCTACTGTTGCTGTAGCGCATCAACCTTCATTACCAGCTCGACCAGCGCCAGATTAAATTCAGCCGGTCGTTCAATAGCACTGAGGTGACCCGCTGCCGGGATAACAACGAAGCGGCTCTCTGGAATGGCTTCATGCATCGTGCGCGCTTCGGCAGGCGGCGTCAGCGCGTCTTCGGCGCCAACCACCACGGTTGTTGGCACACGAATATTGGCAAGTAATGAGGTCGAGTCTGGGCGTGCGGCCATCGCGTGAAGCGCAGCCGCAATTCCTTCCGGCGGATTGGCGGCCGCAATCTGTAATAGCTCAGCCCGGAGTGCTTCACTCGCTTGTGGCGCAACCAGATTGGGCAATACCCTGCTGGCGAGCGCCGCACTCCCTTCGCGTAACACAAGCTCGGCATTGGCTGCCCGCGTTGCACGAACCTCATCACTATCGGCAGTAGCGCGCGTATCGGCTAGTAACAGACCGCTGATCCGTTCTGGTGCCCGTCGCAACAGGGCAAAGGCAATGTACCCGCCCATCGATAACCCGGCCAGCACAACTTGGTCAAGCCCTAGCGCATCGAGCAGCTCTAGCACATCAGATGCGTAGTCATCGAGCGACTGAGCAGGCGGATTTCCTCCTGAACCACCAAAACCGCGTAGATCGGGGGCAATCATTCGCATCCGATCACGCAGACTCGTTAACTGGACGCGCCATAACGCTGCACTTAATGGGAACGCATGCAACAAGATGACCGGTCGTCCAGTTCCTTCATCATCGTAGCGTAGACGTACACCGCTGGGGAGGGTTATCTGCATATCAACCTCCGTGAGGTACATCAATAGTGTGATAGATATACGGGTAGTATAGCAGATGGCAGGGAAGGATATAAGGATGAAGACCGGATTGACATTTTTAGCAGTTTCATCTTTTAGTGCCATAAAGGCTTCTTGCCACCCCCCCTTCCTCGCCCCTGACGAGAAAGGAAGGAGGCGAGGGGAAGGTGAGGGGCGAAAGATGAAAATACCAGGCTTGGCCATCCCTACCAGTGACATCAAAAAGAGAGGAAGGGCTGAAGCCCTTCCCCTCTCCTTACACCCTCATACAACCCGTATCACGAACGCAGGATTGACAGCAGCCGGTCGAGCGATGGTACAACCGTCGATTGTTGCTTCGGTTGCAATTCTGGTTTATGCTCTCCTCGTTCTGTTGCGACCGATTCAAGACGAACAACCTGTTGTGCAACCAACTGTGCAATACCTTCAACCACATCTATCGCTGACCACCGCAGTTCACGGGCAATATCGCTCAGCCGTTTACGTCCATCTATCACCTCAAGTAAGAGATGTAACGCCACGTTCGTCTTCTGTAATGCCACCTCACGAGGTACAGTCAACACCGGAACCAGTTCCAGGGAAGGCACCTGATGCCATAAGCGCCGCCAGCGCAGGGCTGTGCGCTCAGCGTTACGCAACAATGTCTCTGCATCGCCCCATACCGATTGCTGTTCGCTGTACGCACCACTGGTAACATTAAACATTCCCTGCTGGACATTGAGCAGCATTCCCAGCGCCTCGATCCCGATTTGTCCGTCACATTCAACGTGATATATCTGCCCATTGGAAAAATAAATCCGTCCCGACCGTTCACCATCAATATCAAGCGAGCCAGATAGAGCACTGTACACGGCCAGATCAATCAATTCGCGTAACGGCACTTGCTGCAATGATCCATGTAATGCCATTCGTGGGCCTCCTGGGCAAGAACACAACAAAATAGGATACCCTTTAAAATTGGTTATACTACAATTCTGGCTGTATCACAATATGACTATAGTCTACTCATTATGGAAGTCGTCATAGTACCGGTTCAAGTAACGCAACGTTCTTTTTTCCTGACAGTAGTGGTCGAACATGAGCGGAATGGGTTTATCTGGCTCAGGCGGCCCTTCCTCTCGCTGAGTGCAGAGGAAGGGGCCGAGAAGTGCGAGGAGAGAGGGGCGTGCTTTACAGCCTTATCGCTCACAATGCACGACAGATCATTCGCGAAACAAAGTTGCTATACCGAACGAGCTGGAGCAGAAGCTGATGTCGCCTGCGCGATCCGCACATCACTCGGTCGGGCTAACAGCGTTGCACTCAACAAGACCAGGGCTAGCCATGCCAGATCGGCGAAGAGCAGGTGAATCAGTTGCATCCAAACCGGTGCCTTAAGCATTACATTCAACGCGCCCAAAAAGATTTGGCCGACAAAGATTGTCGCGGTTGCCCAGGCCAGTCGACGGGTTGTCGGTGAGGGATCGTAACGCATAGCCCGTTGCGCCAATGAAATCATTGCTAATCCAACCAGTGTGCCCAGCACCGGATGGATAATGCGCATTAACACCAGTGGATGGCTATCACGATTGATCGGCTGCGAGACCCCGCCGGGTAAGACTCCCAATTGCAAGAGAGTGTCGCCCAGCGCTGTCACTGCACCGCTGGAGCCAACTAGTGCGGTACCGACCAGCGCAGCAATGAGCATGGCCAACAATCCACCTTTGCCTCGCAGATCGGGCGCCGGTTTGCCACCAGCATACCAGGCGGTAAGCGCCATTGCACCGATAAGTAGGAATGTATTGATCAAATGTAAGCCTAACGATAGAGCGCGAGTCATTGAGGCATCGTGAGCTACTAGGCGGAACAAGACTAGGGCCGCACCGATCAGCGATTCAACTATCATGAGCACCATCGCGGCAATCGCAGCCCGCCGGGCTGGATGACCGGCAGCAAACAATCGTAAGGCCCACACCAACAGAACAATCGTTAAGAGCAGTGCAATGCCACTGGTGACGCGGTGCGAAAACTCAATAAGCTGCGCTACATCAGGCGCACGAGGGATAACCTGCCCGTCACATAACGGCCAGTGATCACCACAACCGGCGCCAGAACCGGTGGCACGGACAAATGCGCCCCACATGATAACCAACAGGTTGTACCCAACATTCAGCCAGGCAAAGGTAACAAAGGTGCGGTGCCGGGGTTCCATGCAACTTCCTCCCGCCGCGACTTGGCAGTCGCGGATTGCAAGAATAATGTGACATTTCGCACTTTATTCTACCATGGTCATGATGCAGTAGGCAGTAAACACCGTGTTATAATTCGTTCACCAAACACAATATTGATCCTGAGAAAGGGTGCATAGGTGACTGTACACGCACCACCATCAACAGAACAGCTTGTACAAACATTACGGCACCTCTGCCGACGACCATCGACCAGTGGTCAGATCGAAGAGTTGCACGATACGGCTGAATTTATCGCGCTCTTCACCCGACAGCTTGGGATGCACGTGCGCGTCGCGGCGACCGGGATGGCGCCAGTAGTGATTGCCCGTCGTGCGGGACGGCGTCCACAGACGATCTTACTGTATCACCATTATGATACACCGCCGACCGGCCCATGGCGTTACTGGTCGCACGAACCCTTTGATCTTGCCGAGCGTGACGATAAGCTGTTCGGACGAGGCGTGGCGGGTGGCAAAGGTGCGCTGGCAGCTCACCTTACGGCATTACAAACCATCTTGCAACGCGAAGGTGAATTACCGTGTGGTGTCACCATGGTCATCGAAGGTGCTGCCATGATCGGTAGCGCTGGTTTAGCGGAAGCATTACGAGCGCACGACGATCTCTTGCAATGTGATGCGATCCTGGCCAGCATGGGTGATCGTGATGCCACCGGCGCCCCTATCTGTACCAGTGGCAGTAAGGGATGGATTCGCCTACGTTTGACCGCTCACGGTCCGGCTTACCCCTTACCTCCCGGCCTGGCAGCTAGTGTTGTCAATCCACTCTGGCGTTTGATCTGGGCCGTGGCTGCGCTGAAAGGTGACGACGAAGATGTGCGGATCGAAGGTTTCTACGATGCCGTCGAAGGCCCGTCGCGTGCCGATAATGCGGTCATTCGTCAGTTGCAATTGGACTCCGCCGCTCGCCGTCGGGCCTGGCAGATCGACCAATTTCTCTTCGGTATCGACGGTGCGGCACTGAGTCGTTCGGAAGTTACCCTTCCCACCTGTAATGTGAGCAGATTGACCGTTGAACCCGCCGGTGATACACCGGCAATACCGGCGCAGGCTAGTGCATTACTCGATATCCAGTTAGTACCGCACCAACAACCTGATACAATCGTGACCTTGATCCAGCAACACCTTCACGATAAAGGGTTTGCTGATATTACCCTCGAACGCTTGCCCGGTGGATACCCACCGCTGGTCACGGCGACTGATAACCCCTTCGTGACCCGTGTTGCTACTGTCGGTGCAACGGTGTTTGAACGTCCGCTATCAGTGGTACCGGCTGGTCCGTATACGGTACCGTTCAGCTTGCTCGTCGGGCAGCATCCCATCCCCACGGCAAGTATTGGTTTTACGCCAACGGTAAGTGCGCTCTTTGCCCCCGATGAATACATTCCTCTTGCAGACCTCATCCGGCATAGTCGATTGCTGATCGAGGTTCTTGACCGCTGGTGGAGCTAGCTGTTGTTTGTGCACGGGATCAATATTCACCAGTGTAGAGCGTGATCAGAAACTCATGGGTCAGGCGCTCAGCAGGGTCGTCGGCTGAAGTGGTGAGTAACGAAGCGCCTCATCAACAATCCGGGCTTTCGATAAGGACCATAGGGAAACGTTGGTGGGGAACGCATACGTCGCTTTGGCGCGATAGAAACAGGTGGCATCGGGTTCAGCACCGATGCTGCGGAGCACGCCTGGACCCCCTCACCTTCCCCTCGGCCCCCTTCCTCTCCCGCACTGCGGGAGAGGAAGGGGGGATGTTGGCAATCCCGCATACAATGATTGCACGGGTACGGTACGTGCCCGATGAGAAATCTGGGTTTTCAATCAAGCTCTTAGAACCCCTCATCTGCTCCGTTTCCTCTGTGACCTCTGTGGTGCAACACGACGCGAGCCTGATGGATGCAACCCGCTGCTGTCTCTCTTCGAGAAACAGATGACGCGGTGTTCGTTGGAAGGATGAACATGCCCCTCATTCCAGAAGAGGAGCCATTTCAGGCGTGGTTGCGAGAAGGAGTAAAAAAAACTGCCTAGTGACTACGATACGCCGCTAACGCAGATTCGCGGTCGGGATAAATCTTGAACAGCGTATCAAACCGGCTTTTACGAAAGATCTCGGCAATTTGCGGTTGCAAATGACACAGACGGAGATCACCACCGTAGGATTGTACAGAACGCAGGTTCGTCAATAACATCCGCAAGGCTAGACTCGCCACAAAGTTAACTTCACTCATATCGGCCAGCACCTTACCGCGATGCTGATTCACTGTTTCGGCCAATTCATGTTCGATTGCCGCGATACCAGCCGCATCAAGGCGAGCCGGCAAATTAATGATGAGGACATCATCTACGAGATCGGTTTTCACGCCGGAATCCCTCTTTCTAGCGGATGACTCTACCGCTGTACAATGTTGCAGGATGTGGTCATTATACCACGCGACCGGGTGAAGGTTTATATCTGCCGTCTAACCCTGGGAGCGCGGGCCTCTGGCTGGCATCCTGACATAAAGCGGACGCGAACTAGTACAACTCACTGTGCCCCTGCAAGTGGTGGACAACGTAAAACTCCAGGCAAGAGGTGCTAATTCAGAACACTCTACACACTATTTACCGGCAACCGCTCGATAATCAACAACGTAATATCATCAGCCTGGAGTGCTCCGGCGGCGAATGTCTCAACCGCTGCCACCAGCCCAGTTACGAGGTCGGCAGCCGATTGATGCGCGTAGGTCCGCAAATAGGTTTGTAACCGTTCATCGCCAAACAACTCGCCAGCAGGATTCATCGCTTCCGTAATACCATCGCTGAACGCAACCAATTTTTCGCCAGGGTCGATCTGCAATTCGTGTACATCATACGTCTGCGCGGCAATGATCCCTATCGGTAGGGAACCTTCGTGCAATTCTTCGATCAGCTCACCATTACATCTAATCCGTAGTGGCGGATTATGACCGGCATTGATATAGGTCATGAGACCGCTTTCCGGATCGAGCAAGCCATAGAAGAGCGTGATAAACATGTTGGCTTCGCCGTGCTCACGACAAATATAGTCGTTGGTGAGACTGACCGCATGGCGCAACACTGCTGCGCTATCGTTGCTATGGCGTTGCGGCAAATCAACCGCCTGTGAGGCGGCGCGGAGCAATGATCGGCTGAGGGCAACAAACAGCGCCGCCGTTACCCCTTTTCCGCAAGCATCGGCAACCACCAACCCAATGCGACCGTCAGGGAGGGTGATCGTATCGTAGAAATCCCCGCCTACTGCCTGTGCCCCCCGGCTGAAACCAGCGATTCGCCAACCCGACGGTTGGGGAAGAACGCGCGGCAAAAACGATTGCTGAATGCGGCGGGCAATATCTAACTCCTCTTCGAGACGGTTGAGGCGAATCAATTCTGCCTGCGCTGCTTGTAACTGTTGATAAGCAGTCAGCAACTCGGCATTTTTGCGTTCCAGATCTCGTGGATCATGCGCAGATTGGTGTTACGCACCCGACTGACAATGCTCCGCAGCATATTCATTGCCAGCGCCGGACTCGAGCTGATCAGCGTAGCAAAAACTGTTTCGTTTAAGCCAACGAGACGGCTAGGTTCGATAGCACGTACTGTTGCCGAACGTGGGCTATGATCGATCAGGCTCATCTCACCGATGATTTGACCCGCCTGGAATACCTCTAGCCGCAATTCAGCGCCATTCACGAATGTGATTACTTCAACGGCGCCGCTCAAGATCACAAAGCATTCGTTACCTGGATCACCCTGATGAAACAGCACTTCCCCTGCCGCCAACCGACACTCAGCTAGGCGAGGGACCAGCTCGGCTAGTACCGCTTCAGGCACTACCTGAAACAACGGCAAGCTGCGCAAGCGATCCAGCATAGTCATCGTTTTCGTAATCACTAGCTCGTTCCAACCGCTTGTCGGATCATGCCGATAATCGAGCGAATCGGCGTATTCGCGCACAAAAAAGAGACCGAGTCCACCGACGGCTCGTTGATCAACAACACTGCTGAGATCAGGAGGTGGTGCATCGCGGGGATCGAACGCTCGGCCCCGATCACGAATAGTGATGGTCAGTGTGCCCTGTTCATACTGGCAAAATAACTGAATCTGATCGCGGTTGTGATCATCATAACCATACTTGATAATATTGGTGGCAACCTCTTCGATGACCAACCGCAGGAGATATACATAATCGTGTGACAACTGCCAGTCAGCCTCCAGTGCATCACTGAAGGCCAACAACGTAGGAATAGCGTTCCAATCTGCAAAGACACTGGTTTGACGCTGCATGCCTATCTCTACACGGCTAAAGGCTCGGTCGGATGCCGGCTAGGGCTGAGCGGCAGCGTCGCACGGAGCTTACGCAGACGGGTAATCGCATCAACCGCCGCTTCATGCACATTAGGATCGGTATCGTCAACTGCTTGGGTTAGTGCATTGAGAACAGGAGTTGTTGCTGCGGCTACCCCAAGACGGCCAAGAGCGCGAGCCGCAGCTTCACGAGCGTAAGCATCATTATCGGTAAGCATCGGGAGGAGGCGTTCAATCATTTGGGCTGTACCTGCCAGCTCTCCCAGTTGGCTGACAACCAGCGCCGCTGCCGAACGCACAAAACTATCGGGGTCTGACAGACTCTCGGCCAGATAATCGAGCAACTGGGGCGATGCAATACGGTCACGCAATTGCCCTAGTGTACGTGCAGCCGCAAAACGAGTCTCCAGATCACAGTCGTGAATTGCCAGTCGAATGAGAGTCTTAACCAACGGCTGCGGTGGGACACCGGCAATCAAACCTAGCATACGGGCAGCGGCTGCTCGCACGTGCGATGCGCTATCGCTCAGGCCATCGTGAAGCAGGACAAGATCAGCAGCGGTGTAGTGACCTTCCCGCACGCGCAGGCGACGAATTGCTTCGTAGCGACTCTGCCAACCGGGGTCTTGCAATTGACGACGTAACTGTTCAAAATCACCGCTCTCGAATGTGTCAAGTTCAGCAAGGAGTGTTAACCGCAGCCATTCATCTCGCGAACTGTTCAGACGTTGGCGAGCGAGATGAAGGACATTCAACGTCAACAAGATTTCTTCAATGGTGAGGCGTAACTCAGGACGCGATCGTAGCTCACGTTCAATGAGATGAGATACCTGATAGCGCCAGTGACCGGCACGTCGCACAATATGATTTGCACCAGGCCCACGTGAAATGTCGGCCAACGTTAAAACAGCCGCTACCGGTTCCTCTTGGAATGCAATGAGAAACGGCTCAAGCGTGCGCAGGGAAAGGAAACCAAGCACGGTACTGACCCCGGCAATCTGAATCTCTTGTCGGGGATTGCGGGCAAAGTTGTTGAGTCGTTCAGCTATTCGCTGCCGCCATGTCTCACGATCAAACATAGGCAGCTCCTTTCCCCTGCGCCATCGCGGCAACGTATCTGTTCATCTATACTTGTAGTATAGCATGTCGATGCGGGATGATACAGTACTTTGGTACTATTCTCTGATTGCAAAACTATTACAAATAGCAAGCTCGCTGTCTTGTGGTAAGATACCACAGGAAGTACGTATTTATGAAGATCGTATGACGCAAACACCAGAAGATCCTGACGTTACATCCAGTATTCGCCGGGTACGCCGTGGCTGCATCATGATGGCGATTATTGTCGTCGCGATGACGATTTTTCTCATCAGTGCTACGGGAAATCTGGCATTCTCTCTGCTCCTGTTTGTAGCTATTGCCCTGCTCTTGCTAGCCTTTTTTGTGGTACGGTGAGGCTTTCGATGTCGCCAGTCTATCGCCGGGCATTCCTGGCCGTCCTTGGGTTACTTTGCGTCCTAATCTCAATCATTGTTGCCTTTCAGCAACCGTTTGGGTTGTGGCACTGGTTTTGGCTGGCGCTGGCCGGATTGTGTCTCTTTGGCATCCGCCGTCAGTAATGTTCGGTAGAAACGTAGCGGAGAATTTCAGATTTTTCTGCTGTGTATTACCTTCGATAATCGACTATTCACAAGCGGAGTGACACCGACAAACATTATGTATCAATTCCCTGCCCCACCCTGTCCACACGGTTGCATTCCCTGGGAGCGCGGGCCTCTGGCCCGCGTGCAATGGCAGTTGTGAGACTCGCGCCTGTTTCAGGAGCGCGCCAGTTGGGTTGGACACCTGTTCTTAATGATAGGTGCCTGAAGGCAGATTGAATGACAGAGTGCAATAGCAAAAAACGAGTGGTTTATCAAACCTATTCTCGTCTAACCCTCTAGTGAGGAGGCCAGGGGGATGATCCCTCTGGTTCTCAGACCTTACCCTAGGGTTGTTCAACGTTTTCACCCTACCTAGTAGAGATACGGAGAGAAGGGAGAGGAAAGGGAAACGAGTGTAGCAGTGTGAATGAGTGATGTGGGTTCCTCTCCAATCCCCTAGCGCCCGCGTGGCTTCCCGTTCTGACCGTGCTTTGCCCACCCCTGTCTGGCCCGCCGATGACGCCTGTCTCTACCTTATCGGGTCGGGCTTCTAGCCTGTCCGCTGTCTCCAGCATTCCGGCCCGACGTGGGTCGGCGGCCTGCACACCAAGGGGATCCATGTGCGTCAGAGGTAAGATCGTGGGTGAAAGATGGTCACTGGTGAACACGACCAAAACCTGATAACCCTGAAAAGCCTTGATCTACCCCTTATAGTTGCACAATCCTTCAACCTTCGTTATAATAGGAATTAAGGTCTCCCCATCCGATTGAGATATTACCGGTTACCTACGGTATTGTGTATATAACAGGTTCAACGTACTCGATGTGTAGATCGAGCAATGGTGCATACCTGTTTTAAGCACTATCGAAGGGGATGTGCATCATCAACGAGGATCGCATGACGTATCGTGATTCAACTACACTTCCGGCACCCCAAATGGAGATTGACCATATTGGTCTAAGCTTTGGTGGAGTGCGAGCACTACTTTCCGTCACCTTCAACATCTACCCTGGAACAATTCAAGCAATCATTGGGCCTAACGGTGCCGGCAAGACTAGCCTGCTCAATTGCATTAGTGGGCTATACCGTCCGCAGCAGGGCCAGATTCGCTTTGAAGGACGGAACATCATTGGCCTACCGCCACACCAGATTGCCCGTCTGGGGATTGCACGCTCCTTCCAGAATATTGAGCTGTTTCGCCACATGACCGTTGTCGATAACCTGATGCTCGGTCGGCACATCCATATGCGCAGTGGAGTCTTAAGTGGCGGTTTCTACTGGGGACGGGCACAACGCGAAGAGGTCGAGCATCGGGAGTTTGTCGAGCAGGTGATCGATCTGCTTGAGATTCAATCGATTCGTAAGAAGATGGTCGGCGCCCTTTCGTATGGGTTGCAAAAGCGAGTTGAGTTGGGGCGGGCGCTGGCCATGAATCCACGCCTGTTGCTCCTTGACGAGCCAATGGCCGGGATGAATAGCGAAGAAAAAGAGGATATGGCCCGCTTCATCCTCGACATCAACGAAGAGTTCGGTACGACCATTGTCCTGATCGAGCACGACATGGGTGTCGTTATGGATATTAGTGACCGGGTAGCGGTGCTTGAATTTGGGCAACTGATTGCATACGGCACGCCAGCCGAGGTGCGCAATGATCCAAAGGTGATCGATGCGTACCTCGGTCGTGAGCATGCAATGGTATAAAGTTGAACTCATACGACTCGTTGACATCGTCCAGTCGGCTTTACATCACATCAGGTGAGACAATGGTACAGATACCGGAGACTACGCTCCCACGGCTGTTGTTTGAGAATGCCAAACGCTTCGGCGACAAGGTGGCTCTGCGTGAAAAGGATTACGGCATCTGGCAGACAGTTACCTGGCGACAGTTTGCCGACCACGTGCGTGCTTTCGCAATGGGGTTACATGCGCTTGGGGTACGGCGTGGTGATGTGGTAGCCATTCTTGGTGATAACCGTCCTGAATGGCTGTACGCCGAATTTGCTGCCCAATCGATTGGCGCGATGTCCATCGGCATATACCAGGACTCGGTTGCCAGAGAGGTTTACGATATTCTCTCAGCGGCTGAAGCCAGAGTGATTGTCGTCGAAGACCAGGAACAGGTCGATAAGATCATCGAAATCTGGCCGCAGCTAGAGGGTGTGCTCAAAGTTATCTACTATGAACCGAAGGGCATGCGCAATTATCGTCAGCCCTACCTTGCCTATTTTCCCAATATCGAAGAGCTTGGCCGGAGCTATGATCGTGAGCACCCCGGTCTGTTTGACGCTGAGCTGGCCGCTGGCAAGCCTGATGATGTAGCCATTCTGTCCACTACCTCTGGAACAACTGGTAAGCCAAAGTTGGCGATGCTGACCCATCGCAATATGATCAGTCAGGGAGCCGGTTTGCTCGCCGTTGACCCGCTCGGTCCAGATGATGAGTTTGTCAGTTTCCTACCACTGGCATGGGTAGGCGAACAGATGGTAACCGTCGCCGCCGGAATGCAGTGCGGATTCACCATCAACTTCCCCGAGTCGGCCAGTACCGTGCAAGAAAATATTCGCGAGATTGGGCCGCGGGTAATGTTCTCGCCGCCGCGCATCTGGGAGAATATGCTGTCGCAGGTGCAGGTGAAGATTCAGGACTCGACGCCACTGAAGCGGGCGATCTTTGAATGGGCTATGAAGCAGGGATACGAAATGGCCGATACCCGTTTTAGTGGGAAGCAACCCAACCTCTGGTTGCGTGTGCGTTATGGTCTTGCTCGCTTGCTGGTGTTCGAGATGCTAAAAGACCATCTCGGTCTGCGCTTCCTCAAACGAGCTTATACCGGTGGCGCCGCGCTCGGTCCCGATGTCTTCCGCTTCTACCACGCTATTGGCGTCAACTTGAAACAGGTTTATGGGCAGACTGAGAGCGCTGGCCTGAGTGTGATCCACCGTGATGGTCAGATTAAGTTTCAAACCGTCGGTACACCTTTGCCGAACACCCAGATTCGGATCGCCGAAAACGGCGAAATCCTGGTCAAGAGTCCGTCAGTTTTTGTCGGTTATTACCGGAATCCTGAAGCAACTGCGGAAGCGCTGGAAGATGGCTGGCTGCACAGCGGCGATGCCGGTTACTTCGATGAAGATGGTCACCTGATCGTAATTGATCGGGCGAAAGATGTAATGACGCTACACGATGGCACGAAGTTCTCACCCCAATTTATTGAAAATAAGCTCAAGTTTAGCCCGTACATCAAAGAGGCGGTGGTATTCGGCGGCGACTGGCCCTTCGTGACGGCAATGATCAACATCGATTTTGCGAACGTCGGCAAGTGGGCGGAAAATGCGCAGATCTCATATACGACATATACCGATCTGTCTCAGAAACCGCAAGTCTATGCCCTGATCCGTAAAGATGTTGAACGAGCAAACGCCGATCTCCCGCCGGCTGCACGGATTCGCCGCTTTCTGTTGCTGCATAAAGAGCTTGACGCCGACGACGGTGAATTAACGCGGACTCGTAAGGTTCGCCGTCGATTGGTTGCGCAACGCTATCAGGAGATTGTCGAAGCCCTGTACAGCGATCAGGACGAACTGGAGATTGAGACGACGATTACCTATCAGGATGGCCGTACAGCACTCATCAAGACGCGCCTGCACATCGAGGAAATAGACGATCCAACGGTGTCAATACCGACCTCGGCATCACGTGTGGCATCTCACTGACTGGTTATACGGAGAAGGTTATGGATCGGTTTATCCAACTGGCGCTCAGCGGGATTGCAAATGGCGCAATCTTCGCACTGGTAGCGCTCGGTTTTGTCTTGATTTACAAGAGCAGTGATGTGATCAACTTTGCGCAAGGAGAGCTGTTGTTAATCGGTGCGTATCTGACTTACGCCATGGTTGAGCAATTTGGCCTCTGGTGGCCGGCAGGGGTGATCATTGCCGTTGTGTTAGCGGCAATCGTTGGTGTATTGATCGAGCAGTTGGTGTTACGTCCGCTGATTGGCGAACCGGTGATCTCGGTGATTATGGTGACGATAGGTCTTTCTTCACTCTTGCGAGCAATCGTCGGCGCAATCTGGGGGGTGACACCGCGTCCGGCACCGCAGTTTTTACCCACCGATACAGCGACTATTCTGGGCGCCAATGTTGGCGTTGATCGTATCTGGGCCTTTGGTCTGGCAATTACCCTCTTCGTTGTTCTAACTCTCTTTTTCCGCTACAGCCGTGAAGGTATTGCCATGCGTGCCGTGGCCGATGATCAGCAGGCGGCGCTCAGTATGGGAATCAGCGTCAAGAAGGTGTGGGCAGTGGCGTGGGCAATCGCCGCTATTACAGCAGCAGTAGGCGGCATTCTACTGATGAGCATCTTTGGTGGTGTATCAGGGACCATTGCACGTGTGGGCCTGATTGTCTTCCCGGTTGTTATTCTCGGCGGCCTTGATAGTATCCCCGGTGCAATTATTGGCGGCCTGATTATCGGTCTGCTGCAATCGTTTGCTGGTGGCTATCTCCCCCCAGAATGGGGTTTAGGCGAAGTGGTACCGTTCATTGTCCTCTTGTTGATCCTCTTAGTGCGACCGTATGGGCTGTTTGGACAGCGGATCATCGAACGGGTGTAACCCGACACACAGAGATGAGGGTGTGAACGATGCAAAGTGGAACCTTTCACACAACATACGCCAGTGATGTCAGTCTGCGCCCATACTGGCCGCAACGGATACGGATCGTCATGGTGTTGGTGGCAGCGCTGATCTTCCCGTGGTTTGCCGACCGCTACTGGCTAAATTTAGCCAACACCATTGCAATTGCTGCCATCGGTGCTATCGGCTTGAATATTCTGGTAGGTTATACCGGTCAGATCAGTATCGGTCACGGTGGCTTCCTGGCGGTTGGTGCTTACACTGCTGGTCTGTTGGCCGTTCATCTTGGCACCCCGATGTGGTTGACCATTCCTATTGCCAGTTTTTTCACTGCTGCTGTTGGCGCCTTCTTCGGGTTACCATCACTCCGCTTAAAGGGATTGTATCTCGCTATCGCCACGTTGGCCTCACAAGAGATTATTATCTGGTTGCTAACCCACGGAAAACTACTTGGGATCGGTGAGTCGCTTTCTCTGCCACGAGCAACGAATAATATCTTTGGCCTTCCAGTGGAATGGCTAGGTAACAATGACTTTGCTTTCTATTGGATATGCCTTGCGTTCCTGATTTTCACCGTTATTTTCGTCAGTAATCTCTTCCGTACTCGTACTGGACGTGCGTTTGTGGCGATTCGTGATCAAGACATTGCCGCCCAGGTGATCGGTGTCGATCTGTTTCGCTACAAGTTACTGGCCTTTGCCACCTCGTCATTCTTTGCCGGTTTAGCTGGTGCCCTTACAGCGCATTATCGTGGCATCATTTCGTGGGAACGCTTTACTATCGATACCAGCATTCTCTACCTGGCGATGATTATTATCGGCGGACTGGGCAGCGTCTCGGGTTCAATCTATGGCGCGGCATTTATGGTTCTGCTGCCGGCGTTCCTGTCTAACATGGCTCGTGCGCTCAGTGGTGTTGTTCCTGACATTAATTCTTATTTGCCTTATTTGCAACAAGGAGCATTTGGATTAGCGATCATCCTCTTCCTGATCTTCGAGCCAGAAGGCATTGTCAAGATGTGGCGGAATGTCAAAGATTATTTCCGGCTATGGCCGTTTAGTTATTGAGGTATGTAGCAAGGAGGATGGTATGCACAGGTGGAAACGGACGTTCGGTTGGTGGGTCGTACTGGCGCTCTTTGCCACACTGCTGGCTGCTTGTGGTGGCGCCGGAGGTGGTGGTGGTGCAAGTAGCGAGCCGATCAAAGTTGGCGCAATCTTTGACTTGACCGGTGCAACGGCTGACGTTGGGACCCCTTATTCCCGTGGACAGATTGCCTTTATCGACTGGAAGAATGAACAGGGAGGTATCAAGGGACGACGTCTTCAGTTGATCAGCGAAGACTATGCGTATCAGGTTCCACGCGCTGAGGAATTGTACACGAAATTCGTTACTCAAGATAAAGTATTGGTCTTCTCAGGATGGGGTACCGGCGACACTGAAGCGCTGCGCCCAAGGATTACCGAAGACAAAATCCCCTTCATCTCGGCATCGTATTCAGCGACGCTGGCCAATCCGGCCGAGACACCCTACAACTTCCTGGTTGCCCCAACCTACTCCGATCAGTTGATTATCGCGATGAAGTGGGCAATTGATGACTGGAAAGCAAAGGGCAATAGTGGTCTGCCGAAGTTCGCGTATCTCATCAACGACAGCCCCTTCGGTCGATCACCGCTGGCCGACGGTACCGCTTTTGCGAATTCGCAGGGGATCGCTACGCCGCTAGAGGTGCCTTCACCACGTGGTGCAACCGACCTCACACCACAGTTGACCCAGATTCGCGACTACGGCGCTAACTACATCTTCTTGCAGAATGTCTCTAGCCCGGCAGCATTGGCGATTAAGAATGCGAAGAGTCTGGGGTACGATGTGCAATTCGTCTGTCTCAACTGGTGTGCCAATGAGATTCTGATCAAGCAGGCGGGGGCAGATGCCGAGGGTGTGGTGGGTGTTGTCCCCTTTGACCACCAGGCCGAAGGCGCGAAAGTGGCGCTCGAATATGCCCGTAAGAAGAATATTGACTATGGCGGCGCCGATAGCACCTTCGTGCAGGGTTGGACGGCCATGTCCATCCTGATTGCCGGCATTGAGAAAGTAGTGAACGATGGCAAAGAGCTGACCGGCGAAAATATCAAGAATGCGCTGGAGACAATGGGTGAAATTGACACTAAAGGGGTAACGTTACCGGTCAAGTTCAGCCCAACCGATCACGCAGGGGTGAAGTCAACGCGCATGTTCCGCGTTGAGAACGGCAAGTGGGTCGCAATTACCGATTTCATTAGCGCACGATAAGTGATCGGTCACCGGCGTGTCGTTGCCGAGCGACACGCCGGAACTTATTCTACAGACAGTAATGTAATACTCTCTGCCTATGCTTGTACTTAACAACATTGAAGTGATTTACAACGATGTCGTGCTGGTGCTTAAGGGTTTATCACTTGAAGTGCCGAAAGGTCGTATCGTTGCGTTGCTCGGCTCAAACGGGGCCGGTAAAAGTACAACACTGAAAGCGATTTCGGGCTTGCTCAAGCCGGAAAACGGTGAAGTGACCGACGGTGAAATCCTGTTTCAAGGCCAGCCAATTCATAAAAAAGATGCCGCTGAGATTGTGCGCATGGGTATCTTCCAGGTGATGGAAGGTCGGCGGGTCTTCGAGCATTTAACGGTTGAAGAGAATTTGCGGGCTGGCGCCTATACGCAATCGCCGCGCCGGTTTGGAGAAGATCTGGCCCTAGTTTACGACTATTTTCCTCGCTTGAAGGAACGACGCAATCAGGTGGCCGGGTTTCTCAGTGGCGGTGAACAGCAGATGTTGGCGATTGGTCGGGCACTGATGGCGCATCCGAAACTGATCATGCTCGATGAACCGTCGCTCGGGCTGGCGCCGTTGTTAGTCGCCGAGATATTTGAGATTATCCGGCGCATCAATCGCGAACAAGGAACAACCATTCTGCTGGTTGAACAAAATGCACGTCTGGCCCTTGAAGCAGCGCATCATGCGTACATTATGGAAAATGGTCGGATTGTGCTTGACGGATCACCTGCCGATTTGAAAGACAACGCCGATGTGCGTGAATTTTACCTCGGGTTGAACGAAATTGGTAGCCGCAAGAGTTATCGTGAAGTCAAGCATTATAAGCGGCGAAAGCGCTGGCTCTCTTGAGAAAGACGCTTAAACTATCTTAGCATCAAGCACGTAAGCAGCAACAATCCAGATAAGAGACAGCGAGGACGGTATGGATATTCAGGCATTTTATGCTGGCTTTGATCAGCGAGTACGGGAGATTGTTGCCTTTGGCTACGAACATTCACCAGCGTTTCGTCGCCGAATGGAGGCGGCTGGTCTGACGCCTGCTGATATTCAGACCACTGCCGATCTCAGCCGACTGCCGGTTTTGCGTAAAGAACAGTTGGTCGAATTACAGCGACAAGGTCCCCAACTCGGTGGTATGCTCACCGTACCTCTCTCGCGTCTCCGACGTATCTTTCAGTCGCCAGGGCCGATCTATGACCCTGAATCTGATGAACCAGACCCCTGGCGTTGGGCGCCAGCATTTCGAGCGGCTGGCTTTGGCCCCGATGATCTTGTGATTAACTGCTTTGGGTACCATCTGACGCCCGCCGGGGTGATGTTTGAAGAAGGAGCACGTGCGGTTGGCTGTGCCGTGATCCCTGCCGGAGTCGGTAACCAGGCTCAGCAAATTGAAGTGATCGCCCAACTCGGCGTCACGGCGTATGCCGGTCTGCCAAGCTACCTCAAAGCGCTCCTCGAACGGGCAGTTGAACTCGGCCACGATCCGCGATCCTGGCCGCTCAACAAGGCGTTTGTTGCAGCCGAACCATTACCACCTTCACTGCGTGCCCTGTTTGAAGAGCAGTATGGCATTCTAGTCTACGATGGCTACGGCACTGCCGAAACGGGGAATCTGGGCTATAACGGCCCTGAACGTCAGGGCTGGCATCTGCCCGAAGATGCGTTAGTGCAGATTTGTGACCTTAACACCGGTGAACCAGTACCACCTGGCCAGACCGGTGAAGTAGTTGTCACGCTCTTCCGGCGAGATTACATTCTCATCCGCTTTGCAGTCGGTGATCTCTCGGCCTTGATGGAAACATCTACGCCAACGGTTATCCCCACACCGCGCCTGGTGGGGTGGCTCGGTCGCAGTGGTGAAAGTGTTAAGGTACGTGGCCTGTTCGTGCATCCCCGTCATATTGCCGAGACAATGCGCCGGTTAGAGGGCGTCCAGGCTTATCAAGCGGTTGTCATTCGAGAAAACCACCGCGATGAGCTGATCTGTCGGATCGTGCCGACGGCTGATGCCGATCCTGATCGGCTCCGCGACGCTGCGGCTCAGGGTTTACATGAAGTACTCAAACTTCACTGCAAGGTCGAACTGGTGAGCGAACTCCCTGCCGATGCAAAGCCATTCGTCGATTTGCGAACCTGGGAATAGGGCAGGCGTGGTAAAGGAAATGTACCGGGCGCGTTGCTGCTCACCGTTACCTTGAAGATATGGGTAGTGTGCTCTGCAAGCAGCAGCACGTGACCGAGAAACGTTGAAACCCGTTGGGTCGTATGTGCGCGATACCAGCGCGTCTTTTCAAACTAACCGTGAGTTGCTGATGATGCACTCAGAGCCTGATCGACAGCTCAGACGGTTGAATCAGGCTCTTACCAATCACTTCTATCCCATCATTCATTGCTGGGCAGGGAACATTCAGACAAGCTCTTACCCATCTGTAGTTATTTCGCCTCCCTGACACAGGCATGCGAGAATGTCAATCCGCGAACGGTTGATCTCGACCCAATCACCACTCGTTAATCGCTCGCGTCCGATGAGACTGGCGATCCGGGGGGCGCTCAGGGTTGTGCGCAGGCCAATCGTCGCCGCTTCGCCCACGTTGATCACTAACTCGGTATACAGCGTTTCAAACGGAAGCTGTGCGCGTTGTACCTCCCACGTTAACACCTCTGCGATCTGACCGTAAATGACAGGATCGCTCAGCGGCTGGTCTGGCAGGCTTCCTGGTGATGGCACAAAACCGGCGCGAAATGGCGGCGTTTGTAACCGGATAGTGCTGAGAGCGCAGAGGAGACGCATTGTTGTGATACGACCGACGAGCGTCGGGTCAACCCGATGATGGCGATCAACCAACCAGAGGCGAGTGCCAGGAGGTGTGTCAGGGCCGGCGTTCAAGGGAGTCACGATAATGTTTGGTAAGTAACGCCGCCCGTCTTCGTGGAGTTCGCCCGGAATAAATTGCTCGTGACGGCAGCAGAGATGGAGCCGATCCAATGCGCTAAACTTCATGTTCCACTCCGATTGATTGCTCCATCTTTCTCGTTGCCGAGGCCAGCCGTTGCTCGTTCAGGGCGTTAATAAAGTCACGCGGCCGATCAGGGCTGATGATGAGAACCGAGGCATCGTAGCGCGCAATCGCTACCAATCGGCGGCGGTTCGTAGCGAAGAGCATAACTTTGCCATACGGATCGAGCCGAAATGGCCCTTGATAGCCGAAGACGCCGGGGTTAAAAGCAAAGCGTAGTCCGAAACGGGGCATATCGGCTAGCCCACTGGCTAGCGAAACGCCGCTGATATGATCAAAAGGGATACTCAGCGCTGGCGCCCAGCGGCGTTCAATCACGAGAGCATCGGGATCAATGCGGTATGCCCGTGGCTGAAAGGCGTAGCTCAGCAAGAGGTAACACGCCAGCGCCACTGCCAGTCCTAACGGTATCTGCAAACCATTCCAGCGCAGGTTGGCGAGGTAGGCGAAGAATTGGGGGAGCACCAATAATCCCCCTAGATATGCCAAACCATACGTAACCTTGGCTGCGTAGTCGTCGAGCGGTGCTGGCGTAAAGCGTTCAGGTGCAGACATTGGACAACCCTTTTCATCAGTTTCAGATGTGTTTCACAGACGTTGTCGGTACCAGGTGAGCAGGAAATCAGTTTATCTCTCTTTTCGCCATCTGGCCTATTTCGTCTGTCAATAATAATGAACCTCATTTATAGTCTCACGGCGATCTCTGAACCGCACAGTTTCTTTGGGAGCACTGGCCGCTGGCCTGCGACGTCTTGCAGTGGAACTCACGCCCGTCTCAGGAGCACGCCGAGAGGGCGGATTTGGAACCTGCCGCTATCAATGTGGTGACGGGCATATTCGACAAGACGATACAGGTGTCTCGCCGCAGATCACCGTTAGAACCAGAAGATGCGGATCTCCTCACGCACGATGATTTAGGTCGGGAAACCTACCCTACTCTGCTCCATCACCATTACCGGCTTGGATGGCAGGTGACAGAGGTTTCTTCCATTATAACGCGATTGATCGCAGTAAAGAACTTTTACATATAAAACAGATAATTGCATTTCATTTGATCCTGTTGCATAATGACGATTGAGTTGCCTCAATCTTTTTTGTCCGGCCAGATCGCATAGTCAACAGGATATGATTTATGGTATCTGGAACGCCGTTGCCCCTCTTACCGGCACCGCCTGTGCACACAACGTGGCGCGATCAGGCAATTGCTACCTATCACGCTGGTTCTGGTCGCTCGGTTCTGCTCGTTCACAGTATCAATGCTGCGGCTTCGGTCTTTGAGATGCGTGAGCCGTTTCAGCGGCTGAGTGCACATTTTGCTGTGCACGCCATTGATCTACTTGGTTACGGCAACTCTGCACGACCTCCGTGGCGTTATCGCGCCGCTATGTACGTTGATCTGATTGAGGCGCTGCTCGAACAGATCGGCCAACCTACCGCGCTGATTGCCAGCTCACTGAGTGCAGCGTATGCGGTAATCGCGGCCACCCGCAAACCGCACCTGGTTGACCGCCTGGTGTTGATTTGCCCGACCGGCATTAGCCAACTTGCCCGCCCGCCTGGCATTGCCGCCTACACAACATATCAAATCTTGCGCAGTCCATTCGGTCGTTTGATCTACCGTCTGCTTACCACCCGGCCCAGTATCCGTCTTTTTCTGGCCTCACAGGCGTATGCCGATCCGGCCAGTATCACCGACGAGCGGTTGGAGATGTTCTATCAAACCTGCCGTCGCCCTGGCGCCTACTATGCCCCAATCTGCTTTCTCAGCGGTCTGCTCAATTGCGATATTTCGACAGCCTTTACCAGCCTGACCCAACCAACACTGCTGGTATGGGGCAGCGATGCCAGAACAACTCCACTCTCGCAAGCTGCTAGCTTTGTTCGGGTCCGCGTTGCAACGAAGGTAGTGGTGATCGACCGGGCCAGTCTGCTGGTGCAGGACGAACAGCCGGAAGCATTTATTGAAAAGGTTATGCCATTTCTAAGCCACTGATCATTCAAGGGTTTTTGGTGTTTTCAGTATTCGTGTTACTGAGCGCACACTCCCCTTGCTTCTCTCAACCCTTTTCCTCGCCCACATGACGAGCGGAAGGGGGAGCCTGCGGTAGATTTGGCGTCCGTCCTGCCTACCGCTCCCTATTTCCCATCTTCGCCCATCATTATCATAGGCGAGTTGCGCAGCCACCCCAACCGTGGCGAGGAATGGGCAATTGAAAAGCCACGGCTACCACGCTGTTGGTAACGCAAGGATCCACAACTGCGTGGTACAATTGTCTTATGTTACGGGCAACTATGCCGATCACCTGCCGCCATCTGGTCTGCAAAACTGTATGAACAACCGCATCTATGTTGCTATTGATGTCGAGACCACCGGTTTACAGAGTGGTCTCGATGAAATCATCGAGGTTGCAGCGGTAACCTTTCGTGGCCGTGAGATTCTCGACCGATTCAGCCAACTGGTTCGCCCCCGACAATCGGTGCCACTCAAGGTTACCCGGCTGACCGGTATTGATCCCACGGCTCTGACACAGGCGCCGCGTTTCAACGAGATTGGCGCTGAGCTGGCCCGATTTATCGGCAATCGCCCGATAGTGGGTCACTCGATTGGCTTTGATCTAACGATGCTACGGGCCCAGGGGATGCATTTCAATCAGCCGGTTTACGATACGTTTGAATTAGCGACGTTGCTCTTACCGCAGCTCGCCAGTTACAAACTCTCGACGCTGGCTGCCCATCTCGGTATTCCTCACCCCGATGCCCATCGTGCGCTCAATGATGCCGAGGTAACGGCTCAGCTTTTCGCTGCGCTCTGTGAGCGGATGTTACACCTTGATCTGGCAACGCTGAGCGAGATTGTGCGCCTAACCAGTAAGATTGGGCTGCCACTACGTGATCTGTTTGAAGAGGCGTTGCGACAGAAGGCACGGAATGCTTTTCTTGAACCAATTGCGGCGCCGCACGATGCGACCGATACCGCCGATACTGAGGTACCGCCACTCCGCCCCACCGGCTACACGCGACTGCTCGATATCGAGGCGATTGGCGCCTTTTTCAGTCCTAATGGGGTGTTTGGGCAGGCCTTCCCTGGCTATGAGCCTCGTCAGCCACAGATCGAGATGGCGCAGGCTGTAGCAACGGCGTTTAATCGGAGTGAGCCGTTGATTGTAGAAGCTGGAACCGGCACCGGGAAGAGTATGGCGTATCTGGTTCCAGCAGCAATGTATGCTGCGCAACGCGGCGAACGGGTTGTAATTTCGACCAATACCATCAATTTGCAAGATCAACTTTACAATAAAGACATTCCCGATCTGCAACGAATCTTCGCAACAGCAGGATTGCCGCCGTTTCGTGCGGTTCTCTTGAAAGGGCGCAGTAACTACCTTTGCCTGAAGCGGTATCACGAGCTGCGTCGGCTCGATACCTTGAGCGGCGAAGAGGTACGGACGCTGTTGAAGATTCAACTCTGGCTGCCAACTACCAAGAGCGGTGATCGCACTGAGCTGCCATTGATCGACCGGGAGCAGGCGGTGTGGAATAAGGTGAATGTCTCGGTCGAGACCTGCACCGGCGCCCGTTGTCCGCATTTTCGGGAATGTTACTTCTTCCGTGCGCGTCGTGCTGCCGAAGCTGCGCATCTGGTGGTCGTCAATCATGCGCTGTTAATCGCCGATCTGGCAGCGGCCTCGCAGGTATTGCCTCCTTACGATCATTTGGTGATTGACGAAGCCCACAATCTGGAAGATGTCGCAACCGACCAGCTCAGTTTTAATCTCGATCAGGCCGGCCTACTCAAGTTTCTCGATGATCTATTTCAGACCGGTGGAGCGCAGATTGTGAGTGGTCTGCTCAGCGAAATACCGGCAGTACTTACCGAAATCGGTGGCGGCGGTGCAGCCGGAGAGCGCATTACCGCCGCTATTGAACGGATACGCCCTACACTGATTCGGATGCGAACTGCGGTCTACGAGTGTTTTCATCTGCTCACCCGTTTTGTGCAGATCGATTCTGATCCCAATCAGCAGTACGATCTGCGACTCCGCTTAACGAACGATGTCAGAAAGCGCCCGGAGTGGCAAGAGATTGAGCTGGCCTGGCAAAATCTGAACGATATGCTGGCACTGATTGGCAAAGAGCTGGCAACGATCGAAGAGCAACTCCACGACTTGAACGAGGCTAACGGTACGCTCGATGATCTGCTGTTGCGAACGGAAGTCTTGCGCCGATTTGCTACCGACGTGCGGGTGCGCAGTGGTCATGTCATTTTTGGCGATGAAGAAAGTATCTGCTGGCTGACGTATGATCGGCAGCGTGATACGCTCACGCTGACGGCAGCGCCGTTGAGTGTGGCCGACATTTTGCAGAGTCAGCTCTTTGCCCAGAAACAGACCAGTGTGCTCGCTTCGGCAACATTGAGCATTGCCGGTCGTTTCGATTTTGTGAAGAGTCGGATCGGTCTGGCCGAATGTCAGGAACTGATGCTCGATTCACCGTTTGATTACGCCCAACAAGCTCTTGTCTACATTCCTAACGACATTCCCGAACCAAACCAGCGCGGCTATCAACAGATGATCGAACGAGCAATTATCGACCTGGCTATCGCTTCGGAAGGTCGGATGCTGGCGCTCTTTACCGCTTCCAATGCCTTACGGCAGACCTACGCCGCCATTCAAGAGCCGCTTGAAGATCGGGGCATCGGGGTGATGGCACAGGGCATCGACGGTTCGCGACGGGCGCTAGTTGATCGGTTGAAGGAGTTTCCGCACTCGGTTTTGCTCGGTACCAACAGCTTTTGGGAAGGAGTGGATGTGGTTGGCGAAGCGCTCTCGGTGTTGGTGATTACCAAACTTCCGTTTGCCGTACCGACCGATCCGATTGTCGCAGCCCGCAGCGAGTTGTTCGATGATCCGTTCAACGAATACAGCGTGCCGCAGAGCATCTTGCGTTTCAAGCAAGGGTTTGGCCGTCTGATCCGTTCCCGTGAGGATCGGGGAATTGTGGTTGTGCTCGACCGGCGATTGCTGACTAAGAAATATGGGCAACAGTTCCTCGATTCGTTACCGCCAACGCGAGTACGCACCGGGCCGTTGGCTCACTTGCCGGGGCTGGTGGCGCGCTTTTTGCAGAGGCTGAATGGCGGGTAAGGCGTATTCTTTCCACCGACGGCATATCAGTCGGGATGACCCGTATTTTTGAACAGGCTCCGCGCCAGTGTTGACCATAGTGTGGTCGCCGGTGGCCGGGATGGGATTTCGAACTACCCGCAGCAATACTGTGGCCTACAATACCTGCTCGTTCCTGTACCGGTTGGGGTGGGTTCTAAACCCACCCGCAGCAGCGCTGCGTCGCAATACTTGCATATCCTCGCAACAGTCCTAACCCATAAGCAAATTATTGCGTTGATTCGGAGGAGGACGTTGCAGGAGCAGCCGCGTCACTGCACTATCAACTAGCGCAATCCACGCCAGATCGTTCGTACACCCGGCTCGTCATCGTCGTTGCGGTTTAGAAAACTCTCAATTGCGCAATTCCAGCACTTCTTGCCGCAGTGGTAGAGGAATGCGGTTTCTGATGGTTCGTGCAGTACAGGGCCTGCCATTCGTGGTGCGCCAAGACGCCATCTGGCTTCCTCCGTATCCTGACGCGCTAACACACATATCGGCCATAACTCCCGGTCGGCGACCACACCTATGCGGCAAATGGCAGGATAGCCTGCTACGTTACGTGCCGATAGGTCTCCTGGCACTGGCGTTCCTTGTGTGCGGTGGTGCACGTGGTGCGTTAGGAATTCTTGCCCTCCTGCGCTGCAAGCGCACACCCAGAGCGACGGAGCGATCACTTCCAATAGAACGCCATCTATGGGAGCGGCCATGGTGGAGTTGAGAAGGAAAAGCCCTGCGATGCAACGCTTTGCCGTGAAATTATGTAACCATGGTATCATGGAAACAAGAAGGCCCTGAGCATTGGTTGTATCGCACAGAGTGCAGTAGCAGAGATAGCAGGTGTTGTAGTGTCAAACGGAGAACGGCGGGTAACGACAGTCCTCTTAATCCGTCACGGAATGAATGATTGGGTGCATGGTCGGTTAGCTGGCTGGTTGCCGGGGGTTCATCTGAGTGAAGAGGGACGACGGCAAGCGCTGGCGCTCAGTGAACGGCTCGGCGATCTACCGATCACGGCGCTCTACACCAGCCCCCTTGACCGTTGTATCGAGACCGCACGGGCGATTGCAGAACCGCGCGGCTTGCCATTGCGCATTGTCGAGCAGATCGGCGAGGTGCGCTATGGCGAATGGGAAGGGGCTGAGCTGAAAGAGTTATATACCCATGAGCTATGGCCAGGGGTTCAGCATTATCCGAGTGGTACCCGCTTTCCTCGTGGCGAGACCCTCGGTGAGGCCCAGATGCGTATGGTGAGTGCAGTTGATCAATTACGTGCTCGCCATGTGGGAGAAATGATTGCAGTGGTGTCGCACGCCGATTTGATCCGGTTGGCATTAGCGTACTACATTGGTGTGCACATCGATTTGTTTCAGCGGCTGGTTATCAACCCATGCTCATTGAGTGCAATAGCGTTTGAGCCGATGGGGCCTCGTTTGTTGGCCTACAATGATACCGGGTCGCTTGATCATCTTCGCCCTAAACCGTCGTCGCCATCGCCTACACCGGAGGCAGCGTCCCCGTCATCAACGGAGGCAGAGTAGTACCATGGCAGAGTTTACGTTTGATCTCGAATCGGTGCATCGCATTACCGCCGGCGCAGTTGGGCCGCGAGGTCGGCGGGTCTTCTACTTGCAGGCCCGACGTGGAAACCGTCTGGTGACCTTACTGGCGGAAAAAGAGCAAATTCGCGAGCTGGCGAACGCCATTAATCGCTTGTTGGAAGCTATCGGTGAACGTAATCCACGTCTGGCAACCTCCGACGATCTCCTGGTCACCGATATGAGCCTTGAAGAGCCACTTGAACCGCAGTTTCGTATTTACCAGATGGGGTTGGGCTACGATAGCGAGCGAGATCGGATCGTCTTGCTGGCGCAGGGAATGCCCGATGAAGGAAATGAAGAACCCTTATCGGCGCGCTTTTCAGCTACGCGCGAGCAAATGAAGGCCTTGAGCATTCACGCGGAGCAGGTGGTTGCCGCTGGCCGCCCAATCTGCGGCAATTGCGGTCGTCCGATTGATCCCAGTGGTCATTTCTGTCCGCATCGTAACGGTCACGGCCCAGTCTACAGTTAGCGGAGTGAAACGGTTGTCGTACTGACCTCTGTTTCGAGTGGCGTGGTGTGTTTGAACGTGCTAAACCTGCCAACCGCTCATGACCTTACTGAACCTGAGTTGGCAGAAAGGGAGAGCCAGAGACGATCCATCTCAGAATGTACGTAACCTCCTACCTTATTGTGAAAGGGATGGTATGGAAGGTGGTCACTCATACGAGCTGAGCGTTGCGCGGGTGTTGACAGCACTGGCCCAGGGTACGATGAATATTGAGGCAGCGATGCCGTACAGTAGCAACTATACCCTGTTGACCAGTATTGTCCACGAAGATCTGCACCTGCTTGCGGTGTATAAGCCACAGCGCGGAGAGCGCCCACTGTGGGATTTTCCGCGCGGGACGCTCTACCGTCGAGAGGCGGCGGCGTATATCGTGAGTGAGGCGCTCGGTTTTCATCTTGTGCCGCCAACTGTGGTGCGCGATGGACCGTATGGCATCGGAATGGTGCAGTTGTTCATCGATAACGATGAAGATATTCACCTGTTCACGATGCTGAAGCAAGGCGGATACGAGCGTGAAATCAGGCAACTCTGCGCCTTCGATTGTCTGGTCAACAATGCCGACCGTAAGAGTGGCCACTGTTTGCAAGGACGAGACGGGCGTTTGTGGGCTATAGACCACGGAATTTGTTTCCATGTCGAACCCAAATTGCGGACAGTGCTTTGGGATTTTGTGGGTGAACCGTTTCCTGATGAGGTGATGACCGCGTTTACCAGTTTTCGCCAGCAGCTCGATCAGAACGAACACCTGATCCAGGCACTGCATACGTTGCTCGACCGGTCAGAGGTGCGGGCGCTTCGGCGGCGGCTTAATAACTTGATCGAGAGTGGATGCTATCCACCGCCGGGACCGGGGCCTCACGTACCATGGCCGCCAGTCTAAGAGCCTGATCAAAAAACCGGATTTTTATTGGGAACGTCCTGTGCCCGGGCAACCACGACGCTGAGGGGCCAACGCTTTGTTCCTCCATCCGCCGCACGTTCCCTCTGCCGAGCGGGCAGTGCCGGGCGCTGCCCGTGACGGGTTGGGTGAGCGACGTTCACCCTGTGCCGCACGCTCCCCCTTCCGTTCTCCCACAGGGAGCGAAAGGAGGCCAGGGGGAAGGTGAGGGCCGCCAGGCGTGCGCCGCAACACCGACGCTGATACCGTTGCAACCCTTAAGAGCGCGGACTTCTAGCCCGCGCTCTTACTGACGTGAGCAGATGCAAACCTATCCTTTTGGGCGAGGAAGAAGACAAGGATAGCAGAAAAGTGAGACTCACTCCTCGGTTCTCCATGACAGAGCGTCTAACTCGCTCGTTACAATCCAACTACGGCCAATTGCGAATCTATCCCTTGCACTGCTGCTCACGATAGTTTAGCCTTTTTACGCACGGTCGATCTATGCCTGCACGCTGCATATGCCGCATCCCGACTGTATGCGCAGGAAACATGTCGTTGAGCAACTGGTAAAGAAGCTATTAGAACGCCCGTTTCAGCAATAGTATGAGCAATTTCCGCATCGAATGGGTTGCAAACACATTCCCGTTGGCTAATCGAGTTGTACTTCGACAATTGCCCATCATAGTCGGAGCGCCAGCACTCTTTCTGTTTCTCTTCATGGCGATTATCACTGAAGAAAACCGTTTGCTTGTTGCGCTACAGGTTACGGGTATTGTGGTTGCCATCATTGTTGTATTGCTCGCATTGGCTGCCCTGATCGTGTGGCTAGTTGGCTATCAACAGCACTTTGTGTTGGATCAGAAAGGTGTTCGTGCTCAACTGCATGGCCGTACCAAAATATTCCTTCGTGTTGTCCGAGTCATTCTTCTGTTAAGCGGACGACCAATCATGATGGGGTCAGCGCTCCTCGCACGCCCACGTGATGCTATTGACTGGGAAGAAGTACAGCGTGTAGAAGTTGATCCCCGGCAACATCTCCTAGTGTTGCATCGAAAAGGCGGCCCACCGTTTTACTTGTTCTGTACCCCAGAACATTTCGCTACCGTGTGTGAGATTGTACAGGCGCAGACTGGTCTTCATTGGTGAAGGTCAGAAGAACACTTGCTGGTATCGTACAACCTTAAATCGTTCTTCTGTCCGTACCCCCGCACTGCTAAAGAATGCGCTGCTCGCTACGCTTCACCTACGCTACGCCCCAACTGCACTGTAACGGCGTACCCCGTTGTTCCAAAGCCAGTGCAATAACATTCCTAGCACTACAATCCAACCAAGCTGATGCGCGAATCCCCAGATGATGGCCGTCTGATCAAGACGGCCAAGCAGTAATTCGAGGGGAAAAGCTAGCATCGCCCGAAAAGGCAACCAGTTCAGAACCGCCGTAACCGGTGCCGGTAAGAGGTCGAGCGGCACGAGATAGCCGCTGCAAAAGGCATATACGCCAAACCAGAAATCTTGCAACGCCAGCACCTGCGTCCACCAGAAACTGAGTACACCGATACAGCACTGGTTTAGAAAGTAAACGGTGAAGGCCAGCCCGATTGCAAGTGGTAGCAGGCTCCACCTGAGAAGATCGGGCTGGGGAATGGCTCCAGGAGCAATCAGACCAGCAATCAAGACGATGGGAGCGATCATTAGCAGGCGTAGTGGCTTGTCGGCCAACGCCATCGCCAGATAGCGCCACAGCGGATGTACCGGTCGCAGCAGGTGTGGCGATAGCTCACCCAGGCGAATCTCACGCTCCATATCCCAGATAATCCAGACGCCGGTGAGCTGGCGAATGCAGAGGGCGCCCACGAAATAGGCCACAAAATCATTACTCGCGTAACCGCCAATCGTGCCGTTACCGGCCAGAGTGCGCCAAACCGCCAGCATGATCAGTGGCAACATCCCGGTAGTTACCCAGATAAACAGTTGAGCGCGGTAGGCCAGCGCATCGACCCACGCTGCACGGAGCAAGACGACGAATTTAGCAGTCATATATTCTCCATCACGAAAATCTGTTCTTGTAGTATTATAAATGAGGATCATTGAAACAACAGGTTTTGACATGCGTATTGCTTTTCTGGACTCATGGCTTCAGCAAGTGGCTGAAGGCAGCGGCACTGCTGCTGCTATCGGAGGGTTAGGACGCGCTCTGCGTATCCATGGCCATCACGTGGCTCGTATCTCGCCATTGGTGGCGTGGCCATCTAATCTGACGCTGCGGCGATTGCTGTTTAATCTCTATGTACCGGCACTCCTGCGTACATTACCCTACGATTTAATTGTAGGGGTGGATATTGATGGTGTACTGGTGGCCCGTCGGGTAGCGACACCGTATATCTGTAGTATCAAGGGTGTGATCGCCGAGGAGCTACAGCACGAGCGTGGCCAGGTACGCCATGTGTTATGGTTGCTTTCGCGACTCGAACGAATCAATGCCCGCCAGGCTCCAATCGTCATTACAACCAGTCACTATTGTCGGGTAAGTATTCAACGACACTACGGTGTACCGGCGGAACGGATACGTCTAGTGCCAGAGGGAATTGATCTGGCTTCGTGGCCCACACCACTCCCACGTCACGATGGACAGACGATTCTGTGCGTGGCTCGCCAGTATCCGCGTAAACACATTGCCGATCTGATCCAGGCATTTGCCCGAATCCGCCCTCGTTTTCCCGCTGCGCGTCTGGTAATCATCGGCGACGGTCCTGAACACGCTCATCTCCGTAATCTTGCCCATCAGCTCGCGCTTGGAGCAAGTTGCCAGTTACTCGGCGCACTCCCCGACGATACGGCAGTGAAAGAGTGGTACTACCGCGCCGACATCTTCTGTCTACCCAGTGTGCAAGAGGGTTTCGGTATCGTGTTTCTCGAAGCAATGGCCGCCGGACTACCGATTGTCGCCACGACCGCAGCCGCAATTCCCGAAGTGGTGCCTCACGGTCAGGCAGGTCTGCTGGTGCCACCTGCTGATGTAACAGCCCTGGCTGAGGCGCTGACAACCCTATTAGCCGATCCGGAGCTACGGCGGCGCTATGGAACATTCGGTCGTGAGTACGTTACCCGTTTCGATTGGATGCGAGTCGCCGAGCAGTTTCTGGAAGTAGCACGTGGTCGTTAAGTATGACAATTGAAGTACGTAATCTGCGCAAATACTATCAGGTTCATCGCAAAGAGGCCGGCCTGCGAGGGTCACTACAAGCGTTCATCAGACGCCGCTACGAGACCGTCAAGGCTGTTGATGGGATCGATTTCACGATTGACAGCGGTGAGATGGTTGGGTTTCTGGGTCCCAACGGTGCCGGAAAGACGACAACGCTCAAGGTACTGGCCGGTTTACTACACCCGACGGCCGGTGAGGTACAGGTATTGGGTTATACGCCATTTGAACGGAAGACGGCCTTCCTCAAGCAAATCACGCTAGTCATGGGCCAGAAACAGCAACTGCTCTGGGATTTACCGGCTATCGAGACCTTTGAAGTAAACCGCGTTATCTTTGAGGTGCCAGTACATGAATATCGCCGGATGCTCAACGAGTTGACCGACCTGCTTGAACTAGGTGATCTGCTGAATAAGCAGGTGCGTAAGCTGAGTCTAGGCGAACGGATGAAGTGTGAGCTGGCTGCTGCCCTGCTCCACCGGCCACAAGTGCTCTTTCTCGACGAACCAACCATCGGCCTCGATGTAACGATGCAGGCCCGTGTTCGTGAATTTGTCGCCGAATATAATCGGCGTTACGGTGCAACGGTGCTGCTAACCAGCCACTACATGGCCGATGTAACAGCGCTCTGTCGGCGGGTCATTGTAATTAACCATGGTCGCCTACTCTACGATGGCAATCTCCAGCGAATGGTTGAACAGGTTGCCCCTCACAAGATCATTCACCTGACGCTCCACCAACCGATTGCACTTGAGACCCTGAACCGCTACGGCGAGGTGCAACGGTACGATGGGTTGGAGGTTGAGCTGAAAGTGTCGCGCTATGAAACATCGCGCATTGGCGCCCAATTACTCAGTGAGCTGCCGGTAGCCGATGTCAACATCGCTGAGCCGCCGATTGAGGAGATTATCAGTGAGGTTTTTGGTCAGCCGGTGTAAGCAAAAACAGACTGACCGCTGCTGTGACGGGTAATTGCCGCCCAAATATTTGGGTGCGGAAGCCGATGTGTCCGCACCCAATAGACGGTGCTATTCTGTTTCAGCCAACTTCCCTCTCATGCTAGATGCATGGGTAGTCCAACACAGAGGGGCGCAGCGTTGCTGCGACCCTACACCCGTTCCAAAACACTCAAAATCAGATTGGGGAAGATACCCAATACCAACACACCAACGACAGCAATCGCCAGTGCGGCGCCAATTCCACGTGGGAGCGACACCGGCGTCAAATCGGTTGCCGGCTCGATAAACATTGCTTTAAGCAGACGAAGGTAATAATAAAGACTGACAATCGTCATCACAACTGCAATCACAACCAACCAGGTTGCACCACTCTGCCAGCCGACCATAAAGATGTAAAACTTAGCAAAGAAGCCACCAAGGGGCGGGATTCCGGCCAGCGAGAGGATACAGACGGTAAATAGCAGCGCAAGCGGCAGATTACGTCGCGAAAGACCACGTAGATGGGTTAGGTCATCGCCACCGGTTTGCTGTCCGATCAAGGCCAGCGCACCAAAAGCGCCAAGGTTTGTCAGACTGTAGATGAACAGGTAGTAGAGCAGTGCCGTCAAGCCCTGTTCCCGATCAAACGGTTGCGCAGCAGCCCAGGCCAGCAAACCCAACACGACAAAGCCGGCATGCGCGATACTTGAATACGCTAACAGCCGTTTGACATTCGTCTGTGGCAGCGCAGCCAGATTTCCGATCACCACTGTCAGCAGCGCCAGTACCGCCAGCACTGCCGTCCATCCACTAGCAGTATCGAGCGTCGGCGATCCCACAATGGTCGGGAATGCCTTTGTCAACAGTCGGAAGAGCAAGATAAAACCGGCTGCCTTCGAGGCGGTTGAAATGAAGGCCGTGATTGGGGTTGGTGCACCTTCATAGACATCAGGTGACCAACCGTGAAACGGAACAACTGCTAGCTTGTACCCCATACCGGCCACAATAAAGAGCATTGCTAGTGTTATCAGGCCACCACTTGACGCGGTAAAGGTACCGATCCGATCAAAACGAGTCAGGTCATTAAAATTGGTTGCACCACCGACACTATTGAGTGCTGCGCCAAAAGCCAGACTCATGCCGTACAGGAGAATTGCCGACGAGATAGCGCCAAACAGGAAGTATTTCAGGCCTGCCTCTGCCGAGCGCGGGTCATTACGAAAGTAGCCGGCCAACAGATACAGTGGGATCGAAGTTAACTCAATAGCGAGATACGCCAGCAGCAACTCATTGGCGCCCACCATCAGACACATACCGAGGGTGGCAAAAATGATCAATGCGTAAAACTCACCCGGATGAGCGCTGGGCCGAATATCGAGGCAGAGCAGACTGGTCACCAGCGCAGACCCGATGATGAGCAAACGCGCAATCATCGTCAAGTGATCGGTTGCAAAAGCCCCGACGATCGGCTCACCGCCAGGTCCACCACTTTGGAGATTACGAATAATATTGGTGAAGAAATTGACGGGGGCTGTTTCGGGTAATCGGTAAATATAGCCACTCTGCAACAATGCAACAAACAATACCATTCCTAGCCCGATGGCCGTGAGTGAGGCTGAAGATTTGACGCGCTCAAGCTGTGCTTCTGGTGTGCGCCCCCACCGCTCAAGGATATCCGAACCCAGCACCAGTAACGCCAGCACCAGGAGCAAAATTTCTGGCAAAAGACGCGGGATGTCGGTCAATTGAAACATACGTCCCTCTTTATTTTTATTTCTGCCAATCAGCGCAGCGCCACGACCACCTCATTGAGTCGAGCCACCAGTGGCCGTACACCGGAATCAATCAGCTCGGTCATCCACGCCGGATACAATCCCAACCCAACTAGTACTAACGCCAATACCAATGCGCCGCTGTATTCCTGCCACGTTAATTTGGGAAGATGTAGAAATTCGGGATTTTTTACCTCATCGTAGAAGACGGCCCACACGGCGCGTAGAATATAGGCTCCCGTAATTGGAATGCTCAGGGCCGCAATAACGGCGACTAACGGATACCGTTCCCAAACGCCGATAAAGATGTTAAACTCGGCCCAAAACCCGGCCAACCCTGGCATGCCCATCGACGAAAGGCCACCCAGAATGAACATCGCTGCCGCAAAAGGCATCACCCGACCCAGACCACCCAACTCAGGTAACTGCCGGGTGTGGGTGCGGTCGTAGATCATTCGCCCCACCACAGCAAAGAAGAGCGCGGTCATAATCCCGTGCGCAAACATCTGGAGTACTGCCCCCATTATCGCAATCTGGGTTCCAGCAGCCAGACCCATTACGACTAACCCCATATGGCTCACCGACGAATAGCCAATGATGAATTTGGTATCGCGTTGCACCATCGCAATACTGGCGCCGTACACCACGTTGAGAATGGTTAGAATCACGATAATCGGTAGCCAGGCCTGTGCACCGTTGGGCATAAGCCACATTGCCGCCCGTAAACAACCGTAGGCTCCCAATTTCATCAAGACCCCAGCGTGCAACATACTTACTGCTGTCGGCGCAGCGACGTGGCCGGTCGGACTCCAGGTGTGGAAGGGGAACATACCGGCCAACACTCCAAAACCGACGAATAAGGCCGGGAAGAGGAGACGTTGTAAATCACCAGCAATGAAACCCTGTTCGGCCAGCACCAGCATATTAAAGGTGCGCAGACCGCTCCCAAAGTAGAGACCGATCATCCCGATAATAACTAGCGCACTCCCTGCCATCAGAAACAGGGTCAGCTTCATTGCACCGTACTCTTTGCGAGTACTACCCCAAATGCCGATCAACAAGTACATCGGCAATACGGCTAACTCGTAGAAGACAAAAAAGAGAAAGAGATCAAGCGCACTAAAAACGCCGTAAACACCGGTGGTCAAGAGTAACAACCAGACCCAATACTCTTTGGCGCGCTCTTCGATATTCCAGCTCATCAGGGCGCCGGTAAAGATCACAATACCGTTGAGCAGCAGCATCGGTAGATTGATGCCGTCAACACCCAACAGATAACTCATCCCAAGCTGCGGTATCCAGTCAAGTTGTTCGATAAATTGAAAACCGCCTCGAACTGGATCATACGCCAGAAAGACCAACAACGACAGGACGAGCGAGATAAAGGCGAATCCTGTCCCGACCCAACGCATCAGATCGGGATACCGATCAGGAATGAAGGCAATGATGATGGCCGGTACGAGCATACTAAGCCAGATCAGGCTCAACCACGGTATATCGGCGGAAAGCGTTAGCAACCCCATGTGGTCACCCTTGTGCAATGCATCTGGTAAGCCAGATGGCGATCTGTTCTCTAACTAAATGCACGGGCAAAGATAGCAACCAATTGTCCTGCCGCAGCATTACCCAGATTGATGAGCGGGCCAGGGTAGACTCCAATCAATAATGAGAGGCTTAAAATTGGTACGATTGACCAAAATTCTGGTGCGCGGAGATCGGCAATCGTGCGTGGTGTGCCGATGGCTGGCCCCAAAAAGATACGCTGGAACATAAGTAACAATGCCAGCGCTGTCACGACCAGCCCAATCACGGCCAGCGCCGTGAAGAGCGGTAACGTCGCCCAGGCTCCGCGAAAGATGAAAAATTCGCCGACAAAGCCGGCCAATCCGGGAAGACCCAGGTTAGCGAAGAGCGCAATGCCCATCACACCGGCAAAGGTTGGGGCACTGGCGCGTAAACCACCCAGACCGCTGAGTTCCCACCGACCAGTACGTTCATACAAGACGCCGGCCAGGTAGAAGAGAGCACCGGTGCTGAGACCGTGGGCGACCATCTGTACCAGTGCCCCATTGATCGCACTTGCCCGTGCATCAATCCCTGCTTCGCCCGCCGCTGCCGCCCCGGCGATTGCCAGCATGACGTACCCCATGTGATTGATCGAGGTATAACCAATCAGTCGCTTAATATCGCCATTGACCTGACTGAGTGCGCCAAATGCACCGGCAACCACTCCCACTACTGCCAGTGCAGCCAGCACCGGCGCAAAATACTGAGCAGCATCAGGCGTGAACGGCAAAAGGAGCCGCAACATTCCGTAGGCCCCCATCTTGCTCATCACCGCTGACAGCAGAATACTCGCTGCTGTCGGGCCTTCCGCGTAGGCATCGGGGAGCCAGGTGTGGAACGGCCACACCGCCAGTTTGATAGCGAAGGCAATGAAGATTGCCCACATCGCGATACTACTGTAGAGCATCGGATAGCGACCAAGCACACCGGTTACCCCGAGTTGATCCATGTAGGCAAAAAGAATATCGCGCAGCGTCCCTTCAACCCCGGCCACCGCTAATCCCTGACCTAAGCGACCAAGGGCGATCAGGTCAAACGTTGGCATCCCAACCTGACGCATCGCCAGATAGATCAATTGGAAGAGCAGGAGCATCCCCAGCGAACCGGCCATTGTGTACACAAAGAACTTGAAAGCCGCATAGCGACGCTGTTCACGCCCCCAGCCCTGGATCAGGAAGAAGGCCGGTACCAGACTGAATTCCCAGCAGATGAAGAAAAAGAAGAAGTCAAGCGCAACAAAGTAACCCAACATCGCCGCTTCTAGCAAAAGCAGCAATGCCAGATGCGCCCGCAATCGCTCCTGCACACCCCAACTAGCGATGATAGCGAGCGGAGTCATCACTACGGTCAACAAGACCAGCGGCAGGCTTAGCCCATCAATGCCGAGAAAGTAATCAACCCGGACAGCTTGAATCCAGGGAATCCGTTCGACTAATTGTACTGCCCCCTGGCCTCCTGCCACAGCCTGCGGGTCGAACCGCATCCAGATCATAATGGCCAACAGCAACGGCACACCTGTCCAGGCCAGTACCCCAACCTTGACAATCCGCTCGTTGAGTCTGATCAGCCAGGCCAACCCGATCAGTGCAATACCGACCAACGGCGAAAGCACCAGGAGCGTGAGCCAGGGAACGCCATCGGCGGCAGGAATGAGATACTCCGGCAGATTCATACGCTATCGTCCAATTACATATAGCCAGAACATAGCTAGCGCGAGCAGACCACCAAACACGTAGATCAGATAATCTTGTGCTTTCCCAGTTTGCAAACGTCGAACCTGACGACCACTCCCCTGCGTGCCGCTTGCTAATCCGTCCGGCCCGTCGTTGAGCAGGGTGTCATCGATGATGAAGTTCACTTTGCCTAAGCCGAAGGTAAAGCGCCCCATGCCATCAATCAACCGATCAATGACCGCTCGATCCAGTAACGACCAGGCTGCGGCTAGGCTGGCAGTCAATTGGCCGAGGGTAGCCGCGTACAGCTCATCAATGTAGTATTTGGCGTTGAGCAGCGTAAATAATCCCGGCGCTCGTGCAGCCAATGGATCGGTATCGCTTGCTGATGTAAAGGCCTGACGATACCCGTACCAACCAATCGCAATACCGGCCAGCGCAATGATAAGTGATAGACCGGCCACCAGCGGATCGAGTTTCGCGGCCTCTTGCCCCCAGAGAGTGGCTAACCAGTGCCCAAACGGTAGGTCGAATGGGAGATTGAGGAAACCGGCAGTGAGCGCAAAACTCGCCAAGACGACCAGTGCTGCAATCATGCGCGGGTCTTCGTGCCAGTGCTCGCCATGCTCATGATGATCGTCGTGATGGTGATCTCGATGATGACCGTGTTCACTCACCGGTGCATCGGGATTCACGAACACCACCGGTTGCGCACCACGATACTCACCGAAGAAGACCAACCGCCACTGGCGCGTCATATAAACTGCGGTCAGGAAGGCGGCAACACTAAGCGTCACATAGACCGCGATATTGTGTTTGAAGGCATCGAGCAAAATCTCGTCTTTGCTCCAGAAACCGGCGAAGGGAACGATCCCGGCCAGTGCCAGATAACCGGCAGTGTACGTCCAGAACGTCCACGGCAAACGGGTACGCAAGCCACCCATATTGCGAATATCTTGCGCGGTCTGCTGGGCCGCGTATTCATCGTAATGATGTATCTGCCGGATTGACGGCTGCTGTTCCATCGCATGAATGATCGACCCCGAACCGAGGAAGAGCAGCGCTTTGAAGAAGGCATGGGTGATCAAATGGAACATTGCCGCCACCCAACCACCGACACCTAGCGCCGCTACCATAAAACCGAGCTGCGACAGCGTACTGTAGGCCAGGATGCGTTTGATGTCGAATTGCGCAACGGCAATTGTTGCGGCAAACAGAGCAGTAAAGGCGCCGATAAAAGCAACTACGCCTAACGAGGTAGGATCGGCGGTAAAGATGGGAAAGGTACGTGCCACGAGAAAGACACCGGCAGCAACCATCGTTGCCGCGTGAATGAGCGCTGATACTGGGGTGGGGCCTTCCATCGCATCTGGCAACCAGACATGCAGCGGGAATTGCGCCGATTTCCCAACCGTGCCGGCAAACAGCAACAAGGCAATACCGGCTGCATGGCTCAGACCCAATACACCCGTCTCACGTGCCAGCCGTTCGAGCAGCGGCGGAAAGAAGATGCCATGCTCATCCTGCCCAAAGGAGATGCCACCAGCCTGCGCGTACAGGTACACGATACCCAGTAAAAGGAGCACATCACCTACACGAGTAGTGATAAACGCTTTCACTGCTGCTCGTGCTGCACTAGGACGTTCGTAGAAAAAGCCGATCAGGAGGTACGAGCAAAGCCCCATCACTTCCCACGCCATAAAGAAGAGGAGCAGATTATCGGCCATACTCATCAGCAGCATAGCCGCCGTGAAGAGGGCTATAAAACTAAAGAAGCGACTCTGGCGTGGATGCGCAGCCATATAGCCAATTGAAAAGAGATGAATGCAGGTTGAGGCAATGGTCACCATTGCCAGCATAGCGGCAGCGGCGCCATCGATATAAATACCCATTTGTAAGGCTGTCTCCCCAGTCGGTGCCCATACGAACCGCTGTACCACATTCGGTTCAGGAAAAGCAAATGCGCCGTGTTCACCGTGGTGTACAGCAAGCTGCACCAGTTGACCATCGTGCAGCGCCCAACCGTTGGCGACTGCCGCCAGCAATCCCAACGCCATGACTGTTGCGATCATCATCAGGCCGGTCGCTAGCCACGCACTCACCATCGCCATGCGCCGTACTGGCGTCAGGGTGATGAGAGCGCTAGCCAGTAGCGGCCAGAACGGTATCAGCCATGCATTTTGCAGAAAAAACGCCATATACGTTCCCGTCATTTACATTTCTGCAAGTCTTCCTGTCTTCGGTCCCTCATCTCGCCGACGTTGCTAACCTTCTGGCCCACCACTGTTCAGTTATCCGCGCAGGCGATCAATTTCATCGGCCTGAACGGTGACATAGTGGCGGTAGACGGCAATCACCATTGCCAGACCTACGGCTGCTTCTGCTGCTGCTACAGCGATAATAAAGATGGCAAATGTCTGACCGGTAATGTAACGGGCCTCGAAATAGCGCCAAAAGGCGACCAGATTGATATTGACGGCGTTGAGCATCAGTTCAACACCCATCAAGACTCCGATCAGGTTCCGCCGTGAAAGGGCGCCAAAAAGGCCAATACAGAAGAGAGCAGCAGCCAATGTCAATACTGCCGGTAATGGAACTGCATTCAGCATAATTACCTCTCACTTGCCGATCGCGACTCTTGCACAACCGGTTCTGCCTCGACCGGTGCTGGTACGGTTGGCGACGTTTGCTCACGCAGGCGCTTCAATTCCAGCTCTTCAGCTAGAGTCAGCACCTTACGACGGCGTGCGCGCTCTTCATAGGCAATCACAATCGCCCCGATCAACGCAACTGTCAACAAGACCCCTACCACCTGAAACTGGATGAGAAACTCGTTGACAAAACCGCGTCCTAGCTCTGCCGGGCCGGCAATCGGCTCAGGCGTACCCAGAGGTGGTGCTGGTGGCACATTCCATTGCTGGTTGATCAATGTGGGGGCCAGCACCGTCGCAAAGAGCAATGCGGCAATTGCCAGTACAACCGGCCAGCGATTGGTAAGCTGACGCACCCCTTCACCGGTAATCTGGCGGGTGAGCATGATGGCAAACAGGATCAAGACCGACACGGCACCAACGTAGATCAACACCTGCACAACGGCCAGAAATTCGGCTTCAAGGAGCATATAGAGCGCACCGACGCCAAAGAAACAGGCAATCAGCCAGAGTGCAGCGTGAATCACATTCCGCACCGAGACGACCATCGCCGCCGCAACCAGAATAAACACGGCAATCACGCCAAACGTTATTTGCACAACAACTTCCATCACTCGTTCCTGCCCCAGCCTTCCGCTGCCATTATCATTGCCTCTGTTCGCAACCGCTTACAACGTGGCACTCAACTCCTCTAGTTCCACTCGTCGTCGTTCGGCTTGCGACGCCGCATAGACTTGAGTCAACCAGAGGTACACACCGATATTAATAGCCAGGGTGATGATAAATGCCGCCAGCCAACGCAGTACCGGTGACCAGCCAACGGTGATCAACATTCCTTCAGCCGCCCCCCAACGGGTAAATGCGACCCACACCGCAGCACTGAACAAATTAGCCAGGGTAAGTGGAATGAGAAACTTCCAGCCAAAATCCATAAGTTGATCGATCCGCAGCCGGGGAAACGCACCGCGTAGCCAGACCATCACGAAGAAGAAGATATACGTTTTAAGCAGGAAGTAGAAGACACCAAGCGCGCCGGCCAAAACGTTAAAGAGACCATTGCCATCAGGGTTAGTCGGTGTGATCGCCTGTGCATAGAGCCAATTCACGCCTGGCCCCTGCCACCCCCCAAAAAAGAGGATCGCAGTGATAGCGCAGAGCAAAAAGTTCAATACATACTGGGCTAGATAGAACAGACCGAATTTCATCCCACTGTATTCGGTCATATAACCGGCGACAATCTCAGAGTCGGCTTCTGGAATATCAAACGGCGTACGCTCGCCTTCGGCTAAGGCGGCGATAAAGAAGGCAATAAAGGCGACAAAGCCAACCGGTGTGAAAACAAACCACCCTAAACCGAGATCGGGAATCCCTGGCAGATCACGATTGCTGATCAACAAACCGGCCTGGTATTCGATAATACTATTAATGGAGAGCGAACCAACGATCATCACAATCGCAATCAGTGACAAGACGGCAGGAATCTCATACGAGACCATCTGAGCGACAGCCCGCATCGCACCCAAAAGCGAGAATTTGTTGTTGCTAGCCCAACCCGCCATCATGAGCCCGACTGCACTGATTGACGATACCGCAAAGAAGAAGAGCAGACCGGTCGGCAGATCAACCGGCGTCATCCCTGGCCCCCACGGAACCACGGCAAACATTAGGATGGTAGGGGCGACCACCACGCAGGGCGCGAGGAAGTGAACAATCCGATCGGCAGCGGCTGGCACGATGTCTTCTTTGGTAAACATCTTGACGCCGTCAGCAATTGGTTGCCAGATACCTTCTGGGCCAACACGGTTGGGTCCAATCCGATCCTGCATACGTGCAATAACTCGACGCTCATAGTAGGTGAAAAAGAGCATCTGGAGCGGCGCAACTATCAGGATAATTGTTACGATGACAATATAGCTGATCAGATGGATCAACCAGTCAGGCCATCCCCAACCGAATGTACCATTGATCAGTGTCTGTAAGATGTCATACATCGGGGCTTCTCCATCGGGTTATGATCCCTCTTCCGTATCAACACTGTCAGCAGCTTGCTTGCGCTTCGCGGCGTTAGCCGCCCGGATTGCCGCCAGGCGCGCTGCTTTGTCGTCGGCGGGTGTGGGTGCCGTCGGCTCACCTGTCGCTGCCGGTGCGGCATCGGTGGCGGCTGCCTTCTTCGCGGCGTTGGCGGCCCGGATTGCCGCCAGGCGCGCTGCTTTGTCGTCGGCGGGTGGTGCTTCGGCAGGGGTGCCTCCTTCAGCCGATGGTGTGACACCATCACCAGCCTGGGCTGCCTTTGCCGCCCGGATCGCCGCCAGCTTCGCTGCTTTCTCTTCAGGTGTCAGCTTACGTGCTTCGGTTGGTGCTGAGGGTGCTGGTGGTGATGCAGGCTCTGCTGCTGGCGATGGCGCAGCCGCCTGAGCAGCCAGTTCAGCTCGCCGTGCCGCAATGCGCTCGGTAAGATGCGGTGCAATCCCGATGACATCAGGACGACGGCGAATATTCCCTTGCAGCTTCTTCAGAGCACTCTCGCGCACCTCTGCCCACATCGTTGGGGCAATGCTCGCGTAGTAGCTAATTGGTCGGTTTAACTGGGCTTTATGCACAGTCAGTTGGGCGTGATCGTCGGTCGACAACTCAAACTCGTGATCCATCTTGATCGCGTCAAATGGACACACTTCCGCGCAAAAGCCACAACTCATGCAGGCGTCATACTCGATAATAAACTCTGCCACTGCCGGTACCGGTTTGCCGGTAGCCGGGTCCTTGGCCTGCGTCATATGAATGACTTGCGGTGGGCAGATACGCTCACACTGGAAGCACGAGGTGCAGAGTTCGTGACCGGTCTCGTCATCGTAGAGGAGAATGGGCATGTTGCGGTAAGCCTCTGGAATCCGTGGCTTCTCTTCAGGATACTGGATCGTGAACGTACCATGAATCTGGCTATAGCTGCGATTCAGGCGAAATGACTCTTTCCAGTGTTTCCAAATCACCGCCATTCCACGGAGCAAACCGCCGCCGCGTCGCACACGAGAATCATCGCGTTGCACTTCGATAACGCGACCGCGTGGAATCTCTATCTCAAATGGTGGTTCCATCATCGATCCACCTCTCCCATCACGATGTCAATACTGCCGAGGATGACCACAATATCAGCCACCTTGTACCCGCGACACATATCGGCTAGGGGCGTAAGATTGATAAACGACGGTGCGCGCACTTTATAACGGTACGGCTTGCCGCTACCATCGCTAACCAGGTAGAAACCCAGCTCGCCCTTCGGCGACTCTATCCGGGCATACGCATCGCCCACCGGTGGTCGTACATTCTGGCGTGCCTTTGGATTGATATGACCACCCTTTGCGTCAGGCAATTGCTCGAGCACCTGCTCGATAATCCGCTTACTCTGACGCATCTCCTCAATTCTCACCAAAAACCGGTCATATACATCACCCACCTTACCGATGGGAATATCGAAATCGAACCGGTCGTAAACACTGTAAGGTTCGGCTTTACGCACATCGTAGGGAATACCCGAACCGCGTAACACCGGTCCAGTCACACCATACGAGAGGGCAACCTCACGTGGCAGTATCCCGATACCGACCGCTCGCTGTAGTAAAATCTCGTTATCGCGCAGCAGGCGTTCAAGCTCGTCGATATATGCCGGCAAAGCGACGAGCAGCTCACGCAGGTTCGGGATAAACTCAGGTGGCAAATCTCGTGCGACACCGCCAAAACGAAAGTAGTTGCACATCAGCCGGGCGCCGCTCGCCATCTCGAAGAGATCGAGAATCTTCTCACGTTCGCGCATGCCAAAAGCCAGCGGTGTCTGCCATGCCCCCATATCATTGATCATGAAGCCAACCGCGCTGGCATGGTTGAGAATCCGCGTCAACTCAACCATCAACACCCGAATGTATTCAGCGCGCTCAGGCACCTCGATCCCAGCCAACCGCTCGACAGCCATTGCATAGGCGTGGTTATTCGCCATCGAATTAAAATAGTCGAGCCGGTCGGTGTAGGGCATATTTTGCAAATATGTATTCGCCTCGGCGATCTGTTCGTGATTCCGATGCAGATAACCGAATACGGGCTTGAGATCAACCACCGTTTCACCGTCAACCGTCACCAGCATGCGAAACACACCGTGCGTTGACGGATGTTGCGGACCAATATTGACTTGCAACTCTTGGGTTTGGAGCATAACGGTACCGATCCCTCATCTCTCAGCTTCTTACTCATCGCCACCCAGATACTTATCGCCCTGGCGAGGAAAGTCTTTGCGCATTGGAAAGCCTTCAAATTCATCCCACATATAGATCCGCCGCAGGTAAGGATGACCGATGAACTCAACACCGAACAGATCAAAAGCTTCACGTTCGTGGAAATTGGCTGCCGGCCAATGCGGAGTCAACGATGGCACCTGCGGCGCATCACGTGGCACCCGTACTCGCAAGACAATTCCTGGCCCACCGGAGGGATGGTAGAAGCGGTAAACCAACTCAAAACATCCTGCGTAGAGATAATCGACCACCGCAATATCGGATAGCAACGCATAACCGAGCGTATCACGCACGAAGAGCGCTGCCGCGACGAGATGATCGGGATGCACAAACGGATCGGGTGGATGAAACATGCCAGGTTGAGGACCATGGGCAGGTGGTGGCGTCATTGCCAGGGGAGCCACATCAACCAACGCATCCGGCAGCGCTGCCGCCAATCGGGCACGAAGCTCGGCAGGAGACATCTCAGGCATCGTTCACTACACTCCGTTTCAGATCATCGGCTGCGATTTCAGGGGCTACCCCTCGTGCCTTCAGCGCATTCTCAAGCTCTACTTCCGGATCCATGATCGGGAATTGGCGCACAACTTCAGGATGTTCGATCTGCCCCGAACGACGTTCACCGTGACTCGGCGATGTATATGGGCTGAGCAGCGGTAAACCTCCCACTGGATCGACCAGTTTCCCGTCAATTTCCAGCCCCTTTGCCCCGAAGGTCGGCACCGGAAAATCGCTGGTTTGCGGTTTGTCACCACTACCGTACCAACGTACCCGCCCTAACTTTTGCCGGTCAATTTGCTCTTGTAATGTCATCAGCGCGTGTAACAATGCTTCAGGGCGCGGCGGACAACCTGGCACGTAAACATCCACCGGAATAAGCAAATCGATGCCGCGTAACACGTTATAGCCATCGCGGAAGGGACCACCAGAGGTAGCACACGCGCCCATCGAGATCACATAACGCGGCTCGGCCATCTGATTGTAAAGCCGTACAACTTGCGGTGCCATCTTCTTCGTCACCGTACCGGCAACAATCATCAGATCGGCCTGACGCGGTGATGCGCGGAACAGTTCAGCCCCGAAACGAGCTACATCATAGCGACTCAGGCCAAAGGCCATCATCTCAATCGCACAACACGCCAACCCAAACGCCATTGGCCAGATCGACGAACGACGTCCCCAGTTGTAAAACCGGTTCACGGTCGTCAACAGCACACCCTGTCGTTCGAGTTCGAGTTGGGTTGGATCGATCTCAGCCATGTTTATACCCACTCTAGGGCGCCTTTACGCCATTCATAAAGCAAACCGGCAAATAGCATTAGAAGAAAGATCGTCGCTGCAATGAAACCGTAGAGCCCCACCACCTGAAATGCTACTGCCCACGGATACAAAAATATCACCTCAATATCGAAAATAACGAAGGCCAGGGCGTACAAATAGTACTGGACCTTGAATTGCACGTGTACGTCGCCAATCGCCTCCAAGCCACATTCATAGGTACTGGTCTTCAGTGGCGTTGGCCGCTTGGGACGAAGAAAGAAGGCTAACACCAACGGGATAAGTGGAAAGCTGATCGCAGCAACAAGAAAGATGCCTATTAGAGCGTAATTGGCCAGCATCGCCTCTCCTCCGTGGTTCGCGTGAATGAAGGTAATGAGAAGTATATCACAAATGTGTCTGAATGCTCACAACGATCTACGCACGCAATGGTAAAGTCTTAATAATTCAAGACAAAGATATGCCCATTAACGTTGCTCAGAACAATCGCCTGAAGTTACACTGAGAGGATTATTCGGGAGAACGACAACGTTATACCAAATTTCTATGAAACCTATAACGAAAAATGTATAAGTTGTGCTCAGCCCATCGCTTCGCTTGTTCCCTATTCAAGGCGTAACTCCACGCGACCAACTTGAATTGCATCGCCAGGATGTACTTCGGTAGGACCACGCACCTCAAAACCATTAAGAAAGGTCCCATTCGTACTATTGAGATCTTCGAGCCACCAGACTCCATTCCGTCGCTCAAGCCGGGCATGCTCGCTCGACAGAAACGAGTCGTTTAGCACAATATCGCAGTTTGGGTTGCGCCCAATCACGGTTATTGGATTTAGCGGAAAGACCTTTCCAACCGCGACCCCGCTCTGCCCAGACCTGGTCACTACCAACTGACCGTAAGGGCTGGCAGGCGCAGTGACCGGTGATGTTTGCGAGAGATCGCGCTTGATAACTTGGATGACCTGCCACAGAAAGAAATAGAGCAAAAAAACAACTGCTACTCGCAGTAAGAGCAAAATCACTCCGATTGAGATGCTAGCAATATCGAAGAACATGGATCAGCCCTCGCGAAACGTCAGTTCAAGACCACCTAGCGAGACCACATCCCCATCACGAAGTGCACGTTCACTAATTCGCTCACCGTTCACAAAGGTTCCATTTGTACTGCCGAGATCGGTTAGCCAAAACCGACGCTGACGGTAGCGTAATTGGGCATGCTTCCGTGAGACACGAGTATCTTCCAGGATAATGTCATTATCTAGACCACGCCCGATGGTCACGGTTGTCGTTGCAATCGGCAACGCTTGTGGTTCATCAGCAGCGCGTAAGAGAAAAAACGCTCCCGATGAGCGGCCAGCCGCCCGATCACCTGGCATCATCATTGTCATCGTAGCGCGATCTGATTGCCCATCGCGCATCTCGGCCACAACCTGAATTGAGCGTCGTGGCACCGCCGGATCTTCAGTTATCTCAACCCGTGGTAAATCGAGCATCGTAAAATTACGCTCGGCAGCCAATTCACTCAGATAGGTTGCCAGTTCCTGTTCAATCTGCTGACGTACCGGTTGAAAGTTGGCAAAATCCTGCGGGTTTAAAAAGACCCGATAGAAGCTAGGGACGATCACCCGTTTAACACTGAGCGTTTGGTTGCTCTCCATCGCCTTCTCTAACCGACGGGCAATTTCGACCGGTTGGATCGAACTACGGAAGATACGGGCTACCGAACCCTCAACCATTTGCTCCATAAACTGTTCAAATCGGCGTAGGGCAGACATTGCGTTCCCCTCTCGCAAGGTACACTATCTGGTTAGCACACGTTTCTACATGATATACCGCCATTATCGGTTACGTACAGATGTGTGGCAAGTTGGTTGGGGGTTTTTTTAAAGTTCTCAGTTTTGGGTCGTGTTCACCGATGCACGTCATTCACACCATCACGACGATCTCCGAAGCGATGCCGCTGGCTCTGGTACGCGGGCGGATGGCCTGCATCCGGCGTTGGCAACGGTAGATCGGGGCCGTCGCAAGAGTACACCAGATGGGCAGCTTGCGAACCCACCCCGACCAAGCGCGAACGCTCATCATTGGCGCACGACGGCGCACATCGGACGGGCGGCTTGTGAACCCGCCTCTATTGTGCGCGAACGCGCATCATCGGCGTGCAACCAGGGGCCTGACCGGAGACCATCGGATGGCTTTCCGGCGTTGACGACGGTGGATCGGAGTGGGTGGAAAGAGCCGATTCCCACCCCACCTCAAGCTCCTCTTTCAAGGGGGATGAAACATAATGAGGGTGAGACGCAATTCACAACATGGGCTGGTGTTACCGCACCCCGTCCGACCTAGCGGTCGATGGATCATAATTAATGAGGGCACCAGACAACTGACACTCACTCACTGCTCGCCACGAGTGCTGCCTACCTGTGGCCGTACCGGTTCACCGAGGTAGATCGGTTCGAGCGTTGCTAGATCATCGTAGCGTTGGGCAATATGGCGCTGCCAGGCCAATTCGGCCAGGAAAGCCGGACGACGCAAACGAGCAGCCGGCGATGGTAATACCGCACGCTCGCCTAAACCACGTTGAAGACCGGCTACCGTCGCCGGATCGAGATCACCGCAAAAGAATGCCGGCTTATCGACTTCAGCACATAATTCAGAAAGCGTGAGATTACGATCAGGCGCCAATCGCTCAAGCCGTTCATGAGCGGCAAAGGGAGCTGTAGCGTAACGCTCACGTCCCAACCGAATAAGCGGATAGACCAGCAGCGGTGTTGGTGCGTACTGGTAGGCCAGGGCTTCGAGCGTGGAAATGCCTATCAACGGGAGATCACCGGCCAGCGCCATACCCTTAGCTAGACTCAAGCCCACTCGTAACCCACTCCAACTGCCCGGCCCCAGGCTTACAGCAAGGACGGTGATGTCGCCTGGTAGTGCGCCAACATAGCGCACCAATGTATCAATCTGGGGCAAGAGTTGGGCGGTATGGTTACGTCCCGACTCCCAGATACTCTCGGCCAACGGGCCTTGTGGACCGTAAAGCGCCAAACCGGTAAGCGCAGTAGCAGTATCAATCGCGAGCAACATCAGCCGAACGTCTCCTCCTTAAAGGTGGTTAGCAGCTCGCGGTAACGCAAACCTCGTGGCATCAGCCGTATTCGCCGTTTGGTTTCGCTAATATGGCTGAGCACAATGTGCAGATGTTCAGACGGCAACGCGGCTGCGGCTCGTTCCGGCCATTCAATCAAACAAACACCTTCACTCAACCAGAGTTCATCAAGACCGATCGTCGTCAGTTCGGTCACACCACTCACCCGGTAAAGGTCTACGTGGTAGATCGGCAACCGCCCGTGCGCAATATCAGCGCGATACTCGTTGATCAAGACAAACGTCGGACTGGTAACCGGACCGTCGTACCCCAGACCACGGGCAATCCCTTTGATCAGATGCGTCTTACCGGCGCCAAGCTGGCCGGAGAGTAAGATCAGATCGCCGGCTTGCAGGAGATTCCCGAGCCGGAATCCTATCCTTTCGGTCTGGTTCGGGCTATGACTGATAAAATCGAGATCGTGTGGCGTTTGCGCCGCTGATAACAGTTGATCGGTCATGGCCCTATTGTACCATAGCCGACCGAAGCGAAAGTGAAAAGATATACCTCATTGAAGCAGTTGTCGCTATGACGTGTGCCTGCTACGATCTTTGAGGTTCTGCTTACTCGTAGTTGATCGTCGTTAGCCGACTGTAACGACAATATGCCTCACGGAAATCAACGTCACCTAATGCAGATCGACAATCGGATGAAGCCCGGTGGCAACCAGACCATTAGCCGGAGGCAATTCAGTAGTCAGTGTTATCACAGCTTGACGCAATTCTTGCGCAGTGCGTCGCGCTTCATTGCTGAAACTGCCGTCAACCGCGACCAAGAAACCGCGGTTCAAGCGACGGAGAAACAGTATCTCGGCAAAATCCTGAACGTCAGCGGCAGTAATGAGTGATCGTCGTTGCACCAACACTGCGAACGGTTGTGCATCGGGCCCGGCCAGTACTAGCAGACAGCGAGTTGCGCGCAACTGTTCCGCGGCAATAACCTGGTATCCAAGCCGGCGAGCATGGGCGGCTGCATCACGAACATTTACTTCCATAAATAATCCTCCTCCATTGAGGATCGGGCCTCGTGCGTTAGCAACAGGGCGATGACGCTTAAGGGGAGATTTATCTACTATTGTAGCACATGTTCCCGTTTGAGAAAGAAAGGAGAAGGGTCTCGCTATGCACCGCAAGACGCGAGTTAGTGGCATAGTAGCATTATCTGGCACGAATCAATACGCATTTTCCTGCCGACCAGTAATGAAGTTGATAATCGTGCGCAAAATAATTTTGATATCGAAGAGCAACGACCAGTTTTCAACATAGTAAAGATCGTAGCGAGTGCGCTCTTCGATGCTGGTATCGCCGCGCAAGCCATTGACCTGCGCCCAACCGGTCAAACCGGCCTTCTCTTTGTGCCGTCGCATGTAGCGTGGAATCTGTTGTCGGAACTGCTCAACCCAGCGCGCCTGCTCGGGACGTGGCCCCACAATTGACATCTCACCGATCAACACATTGATCAGTTGTGGTAACTCATCGAGACTGGTACGGCGCAAAAAACGCCCCACGCGCGTTACTCGTGGATCATTCTGCACCGTCCACGTGCCAAATTGCTCGGCATCGGGGCGCATCGTGCGAAACTTAATCATCCAGAAGGGCTTACCATCAAGCCCTACCCGCTCCTGCAAAAAGAAGATCGGTCCCCGTGATTCAAGGCGGATCGCTAGTGCAATGAGCAGCATCACCGGCGCCGCGAACAGCAATACGACCGATGCAACAACTAGATCGAGTGCACGTTTGAGCATCCGATTCCACGGATTATCGAGCGCCGCGTTCTTTACGCTTACTAATGGTAGATCGCGCAAGTCGCCAATTGAGATACCATTATTGGTAATCAGTTGAAATGTATCAGGATAAATCTTAATGGCTACCGACTCATCTTCGGCTAGCGCGATCACGTCAATCAGGTCTTGTGACGAACGACCAGAGAGCGCAATAATCACCTCGTCGGCGTGAGTAGCCCGAATAACCCGGCGGATGTGATCGGTACGACCGAGGACTGGTAATCCATCAATCACCTCTCCGATCGGCACCGTATCTGACAGAAAACCCTGAACGCGATAGCCCAACTCTGGGCGGCGCCGGATCGTATTCCAGACCAGCCGACCAGGTTCACGAGCACCGACGATTAGCACCCGACGAGTATCAATATCAAAGCGGCGCAAGATCAAGATCAACCCGCGATGGAGAAACCGACCGGTCAGACAGGCTGCAACTGCCAGCAACCAGCCTTGAAAGAGAATCTCGCGCGTCCACGGCATCTCCTCACCGCCGAACTCACCGATCAGTGCATTGACGAAAATCACCAACACCATCGTCAGCGATACAGCGGTCAGTACCTTCACCGCTTCATCAAGACGTGAGGCGCCGCGCTTCATCTCATAAAGACCGTTGCTGGCAAACACGATCAGCGCGATCACGCTACCAAGCACGCTCAAACGCAGCGGCGTCAGCGGATCGGCAGGCATACGAAACCCTGCGCCCGACAGTGATTCGGCGCCGAGCGTATACGCTACCTGTGTTGCCAGATTGAGCGCTGCCAGATCAAGCACGATCAGCAGCAGGCGTAACAACGCCTGCCACGCTCGTGGGCGCAGCAACGGGCGCGTTCTAACCGACGTGACGCGCCTTGGCGGGGAGGAGGAGATTGCGGCCAAGTGCCCACAGCTCCTTTACAGTAATACCTAGCTCGATCAGACCATTAAGTAGTGCGGGCGTCGTCGCTGCATAATGTTTCCGATGAAAGAGACGCATTGCATCGTAGAACGCCCGGATCGATGGGATTGGACGACGACTGGAAGCGGCGCGTTTATAGTGGTAGACCGTTACCGCAGGGTAGTAGACAATCTTCCAGCCGTACTGCTTGATACGATAGGCCCAATCGAGATCCTCGCCATACATAAAGAATGCTTCATCGAGCAAACCCACTTCACGCACAACCGCCGTGCGTACCATCATACAGGCGCCGACAACGGAATCCACTTCGGTTTCAACATCAGGGTCGAGATAAGTCAGATTATACGCAGCAAAGCGGCGGCTACGCGGAAAGAGACGTGACAGCCCAAATAAGCGGTAAAAGGCAACTGCTGGCGTTGGGAAACTACGCCGACAGGCCAGATCGAGCGATCCATCGGGCAACAGCAATTTTGGCCCGACGGCACCGACCGTTGGGTGCTGATCGAGATAATCAACCAACCCGTCAAGTGCACCTGGCGGTACCACTGTATCGTTGTTGAGCAACAGAATGTAGGTCGGCGGATCGGGCAACGCCAGGATTTGGCGTAATGCCAGATTATTTCCGGCAGAGAAACCACCGTTAACCGGGCTTTCGATCAGGTGAACCCATGGAAACCGCTCGCGAACCATCTGGGCGCTGCCATCGGTTGAGGCGTTGTCAACCACCCACACCGACACTTGACAGCGGGTAGGTGCAGCGGCAATCGATGCCAGACAATCTGCTAACAGATCGGCCCGATTGTAATTGAGAATAACAACTGCCAAACGGCTCATTGTTTGCCTGTGCGGTCAGAACCCATAGATGCAACTCTGGTTTAGTATACCACAGGTTGCTCTTGTTTTATATGCAAGAATGTATCGACGCCATAGACTAACGACAGAAAAAGATTTAAGGCTTTATAATGCAGAATTAAATATTAAAAGCTCTGGCTTGACAATGTGTATCGGGCATATTATACTGACCGAAAAGGCAAAAATTTTTGCTTATCATTACACGTCATCCGAGTCAGGTCAACCACAAGGCGCGATGAAGGTATCGGTCGCCGCGCCAACCGCTACTAGAGGGAGTCGCTATGAGTAGAGCAAAAGCGAAAGATCCCCGCTTCCCCGACTTTTCGTTCACCGTCGTCGAAGGTGCGCGAGCTACACGGGTACCGGGCGGGCGGACGATCGAAGAGATCGAGCCGGAGTACAAAATCAAAGGACGGACTACCTTCAGTGCTATCTTCCGCTATGACCCGTTCGATTTTTGGGTGGGGCCATTTTACGTTGGCTTCTGGGGTTTTGTCTCGGTGATCGGGATCATTTTTGGTTCGTATTTCTACATCAACGAAACAATCCTCAAAGGGCCTTATTCCATACCGCAAAACTTCTTTGCCGGACGTATCGATCCACCACCTGCCGAACTTGGTCTGGGATTTGCTGCACCAGGGGAGCCGGGGTTTGCCTGGCAGATGACGGTCCTCTTCGCTACTATCGCCTTTTTCGGCTGGATGATGCGTCAGGTTGACATCAGCATGAAGCTCGATATGGGCTATCATGTGCCGATTGCCTTTGGGGTCGCCTTCTCAGCCTGGCTGGTCCTACAGGTCATTCGTCCAATCGCCCTAGGGATGTGGCACGAGGGTTTCGTTCTCGGCATTATGCCGCATCTTGATTGGGTATCGAATTTTGGCTACCGTTACAATAACTTCTTTTACAATCCGTTCCACGCGATTGGAATTACCGGTCTATTCGCTTCAACCTGGCTCCTGGCATGCCACGGGTCGCTGATCCTCAGTGCGGCACAGTATCGTGGCCCTGAAGGCGGCGACATCGAGAACGTCTTCTTCCGTGATGTGCAGTACTACTCGGTTGGCGAGGCAGGTGTCCACCGTTTGGGATACATCTTCGCTATCGGTGGCATCCTCTCAGCAGATTTGTGCATCCTGTTGTCAGGCTGGCCAGTACAAGATTGGGTAAGCTTCTGGAACTTCTGGAATAATCTGCCCTTCTGGAGCGGCGTCTAGAGAGGAGCGTTACGATATGGCGACAATAAATATGACGCCGGGTGATCTGGAGCTGGGTCGTGATCGTGGTCGCATCGGGAAGCCAATCGAGATTCCGTTGCTCGAGAACTTTGGCTTCGATAGTCAGCTCGGCCCATTTTACCTCGGCTTTTGGAATGCAGTGGCGTACATCACGGGCGGGATCTTCACGTTTATCTGGCTGGTAGTGATGCTTGCCCAAGTCAATTACAATCCGATAGCGTTCATCAAGTATTTCGTGGTATTACAGATCGATCCTCCTTCATCGCGCTATGGCCTGAGTTTTCCGCCATTGGAGGAGGGCGGTTGGTGGCTCATCGCGACTTTCTTCCTGACCGTTTCGATCTTTGCCTGGTACATGCATATTTACACTCGTGCCAAGGCCCTTGGTATCAAACCCTATCTGGCTTACGGGTTTACAGGCGCTATCGCCCTTTACCTGGTGATCTACATCATTCGCCCGATCTGGATGGGTGATTGGTCGGAAGCGCCGGCGCACGGGATCAAGGCTTTGCTCGACTGGACGAACAATGTGAGCGTGCGTTACGGCAATTTCTACTACAATCCGTTCCACATGCTCTCAATCTTCTTCCTGCTTGGTTCGACACTTTTGCTCGCAATGCACGCCGGTACGATCTGGGCGCTTGAGAAATACGCTGCGCACGAAGAATGGAACGAAATCCAGGCTCCCGGTACCGGCACCGAACGCGCTCAGCTCTTCTGGCGCTGGTGCATGGGTTTCAATGCGAATGCCTATTCGATTCACCTGTGGGCCTTCTGGTTTGCCTGGCTATGCGGTATTACCGGTGCACTTGGCGTCTTCTTCTCGATGCCTGATTTCGTGAACAATTGGTTCCAATGGGGTGTCGAGGCCGGTATTGTTTACCCGCAAGGGCCGACGCCGCCGGTTTCTTCGCCGTAGGTGAAGGACTTATTTCCCCTTCCTCCCCGCCTCCTATCCGTTAACAGACGGATGGGAGGTTTTCTCTGTTCAGCGGAAGGGGGAGGGTTGAGTCCGCCGAACAAGAGAACTAACCATCATAGGAAACGTTGCCTCTCTCCATGAGAGAAGAAAAGAAAGGTCGAGACGACCTGGAATCACCCCACTTCCGCTCACCCCTATCGCTTCTCCTCGCTCGCACTTAACACACCTGACCCATCACTCACCCGCTCAACCGACATTCCCAGGGCCAGAGCCAGAGCGTTCACGACTGGCTGCAAGGCAGCCGGAACTGCGGCGCTGTCGATGATCCATATTTCTTCTCCGACCAGCATTTCGAGCGTGAGCACTGGTTGTAGCCGACGAATAAGGCCACCGGTGACAATTCGATAGGGACGCAGCCGTAAACCGCTAATGGCGGTACGGACAATGCGCTGTTCACGTGGCCGTCCGACCTTACTCGTCTGCCGCATTATGAAGGCTTCACTATCGAGCGTGATCTCGTTCGTTGTTGTGGCGATGGCATACCCACCGACGAGACGTTTGATACCTAACCCGCCGAATAGACCGGCAATCGCTGCACTGATACCTGCCGTGGCAAACCCTAGCTCTTGCAGGGCTGCCAGTACGCCAGCAATCAACACAATCATTGCAACGAGCATCAAAACTCCACCACCAACCAGGAGTGGCAGCGCAGCCGAACGATTTGCCTGGGGATATGATCGCAGGTGTAACCGATCCGGCTCTGCTACGAGTACCTGGTAGTATGGAACGGCACTTAACCGGCGACCTAGCCGTTGACGTAGTGGCGATGTTGTCATAGGCGGAACCTTGTATCCTCGCATGATCGGCGACTTCACAACACGTTTTACGATGACATGTACTCTGATCGTATCACACTTGCACAAATCGCCGGATCGTGCTATACTCTAAACGCGATGCGGGAGTGGCTCAGCTGGTAGAGCGACACCTTGCCAAGGTGTAGGTCGCGGGTTCGAATCCCGTCTCCCGCTCCAGTGTAGACCAGTGTCTTAGCACTGGTCTTTTTGTTTGTATAGGCTGTAGCTCTGTCAATCAGAACGGTGAATTAGAAGGGGGGGGGCGGCGTGCTCAGCCGAACATCGCGAACCTGCTGGTCGACTTCCATCCTGCGCGATCATCTGGAAGCTTGGGTCGGAGACCCGCGCACCAGGCCCTTGTCGGTGGAGGTGAAACCCGTCTTCCCGGTGCTATGACGGACGTAATCAGCGCAGGGGTAGCTTTGGCATCCGCCCCTTTCGCTCATTCTCACTGCAATCCCAAGTAGGGAAAAACATTGAAAAAACCCTCGCCTTACTCCGCTTACGATGCAGAGATCGGCAATCTATGATATAGTTCATAGCGTAAAGATGGCGACTCTCGCCCGTAGCAGATCTCCACTGGAGCTTAGCCTGTCTGCTGCAACGCATTGTGAACCCGTGACGACAGGCGATTCCGGTACGTACAACACCCAACATCGACAGAAACCATGACTCTGCTAAGTGCTAATAACCTGAGTAAATACTTTGGCGGTGAACTGATCTTTCACGAGGTCAGTTTTCAAATTGCTCGTGGCGAGAAGGTTGCGATTATCGGCTTAAATGGCGCCGGTAAAAGCACCCTGTTACGAATTATTGCCGGCCATGAAACCCCGGACAGCGGTAATCTCAATCTGGTTCGGGGGACGCGCGTTGCCTACCTTGCTCAGGAAACTCGCTTCAATGGTGAGCGCACGCTCTGGCAAGAGATGGAAGCGGCTCTGGCCGATCTCAACGCCTGGCGCGCCGAATTGCTGGAACTAGAGTCGAGGCTGGCCGACACCTCGGCTGCCGATTGGGACGCAATTATGGAGCGCTACGGTGAATTGAGTACCCGCTTCGAGCATGCCGGTGGGTACGAGATCGAATACCGGATCAAACGCACGCTCCACGGGCTTGGCTTCCAGCCCGAACAATATCATCAGCGTCTACATCAATTTTCGGGTGGACAAAAGACGCGGGCAGCACTGGCCGCCGCCTTGCTGAGCGACCCAGATCTGCTCTTGCTCGATGAGCCGACCAATCATCTTGATATGCAGGCGCTCGAATGGCTGGAACAGTTTCTCCGGAACTGGGACGGCACGTTGATTGTCGTCTCGCACGACAGATATTTCCTTGAACGAGTAACCCAGCGCACGTTGGAGTTGAGTTTTCAGCGTCTTGAAGATTACCCTGGCAGTTACGAGAAGTATCTGACCTTGAAAGCCGAACGTATGGAACGACGGCTCAAGGAATACCAGGCGCAACAGGCGTTCATTGCCCGCACCGAAGAGTTTATTCGCCGCTATCGGGCCGGACAGCGCGCACGTGAGGCAAAAGGGCGTGAAAAACGACTGGAACGTTTGAAACGTGAGCAGATGGTTGAACGGCCTAAAGAAGCGGCAAAACTGCGTGTATCACTCGATCATCAACTCCGGTCAGGCGAACTGGTATTACATCTCGATGGCCTGGTGGTTGGCTACCGTAGCCAAAATGGTGGGGCGCAGGCGCTCTTACGAGCGGATGATCTGACGATCCGGCGCGGCGAGCGGGTTGGCTTGCTTGGCCCAAATGGATGTGGCAAAACAACCTTGCTCCGCACCCTGGTCGGACAACTACCGGCGTTGCAGGGTATGGTACGTCTCGGTCACGAAGTGCGGATCGGATACTATGCACAGGGTCACGATATTTTGCAGTGGAACAATACTGTCCTTGACGAGATCATGCGCGTAGCCCCAGGGCTTGGTGAGGCAGCGGCACGTCATCTGTTAGCGCGCTTTCTCTTTACCGGTGACGATGTGTTCAAACGAATTGCCGATCTGAGTGGCGGCGAACGATCACGAGTGGCGCTGGCCCAGCTCACGCTGCTGTCCGGCAATATGCTGCTGCTTGACGAACCAACCAACCACCTCGATATCGATGCACGCGAGGCGTTAGAAGCTGTTTTGAAAGAGTATCCTGGCGCAATCTTATTTGTTTCACACGATCGCTACTTTATTGACGCCCTCGCCGATAAGCTCTGGATCGTCGAGCAGGGTCGAATCCGACAATTTATCGGGAACTACAGCGAGTATGTTGCTGCGCAAGCCGCCTCATCCCAACCATCACCAGCGAAACAGAGTGAACAGCGGCCAACACCGACAAAGCTATCACGTCCTGATGACGCCGAACGAACCAGGCAACGTCGTCTGGCGGCACTAGAAGCTGAAGTGACGGCGTTAGAGCAAGACCTGGCCCGACTCAGCAGTGAACTCGACGCGGCCAGCCAGGCTCGTGATATTGCCCGGCTGACTACTCTGGGCGCGCAATATGCCGAGCTTGAACAGTTACTGGCGGCTAAGTACGCTCTGTGGGAACAACTGGCGGCCTGATGGTATTTATTGCTGGCATCGCAATCTGCCCAGCGACCATCCTTCCTGCAACCGAGACGATGAATTACCGTGCATACGCACCAATTTATCACGCTGCCGGTCAGGCGACCTTCGGTGCGACACTGGCTAGTACGATCCTGGAGCACCTTCCGCTACCGCAACGGGTGCTCGACCTTGCCTGTGGTACCGGCGCGGCGGCGCTGGTCTTTGCCGCGAGAGGTGCGGTCGTGGTTGGGGTCGATTTGTCGCCCGATATGCTGCGTATCGCCCAGGAGCAGGCTGTTCAGCGCGGGTTAGATGTTGCCTGGATCGAAGCCGACATCCGTGCGCTCCCGCCTGATCCACGTCTAGCGCCGGCGAGCTTCGATCTGATCACCTGTCTCTTCGACAGTCTCAACCAGCTTCTCGACGATACCGATCTGACTGCCGTTTGTCGAACGGTCGGTACGTTGCTGCGCCCCGGCGGATATTTCATCTTTGATCTGAACACACCAGCCGGGCTTCGCACGTGGCACGAATACGATCAGGTAACGTTCGACGGACGTGATCTCCTGGTCATCAACCGGCTCACCTTCGATCCGGTGCAGCAGCGCGCCTATGGTCGCATTATCTGGTTTCGCCGCGAAGGCCAGCGCTGGTGGCGTGGCGAAGAGACGCACTGTGAACGTCCGTGGGAGGAAACCGACATTGCGGCGGCCTTGAAAGCAGGCGGGCTGGTCTTGACGGCGCGCCTTACTCCCCAGTGGACTCCAGCAACCATCGATGACCCGCGCGTGGTGTATGTTGCCACGCGCCCAATTGGCGACGAGAGTGTTTGAACGTTGCTTGATGGTATGGCACATTTGATAATCTGACCTTCCCTACACGTCGCCGAAAGGGACTTTTTGTCGGCGTAAAACCCGCTTACGTCTGTACCCATGATAACCGCATGAAACCCCACAACGAGGGTATGCCGGCTACCAGACATAACTACCGACGTACTGTCGTCAATTTCAGCTTGTGTAACAAGAGTTCAGCCAGCTCATATGCGTACACATCGGTCAGCAACCAACCAGCAGGATGCGACTGAACAATATGATGAAGAACCCGACGATACATTGATGGCAATGGGAGTTCAGGCAAGAGCCAGCCACCATCAACCGATGTGAGGGAAATTGGCGGAGGATCGATCAACTGACCATAGGCTGTCAAGAGTGCTTCATCAGCAGGCACAGTTTGCCATCCGGTTGGGGTGATACGTAAATACTCAGCCGGGCCACGTCCACGACGGCGACGCACAATCTGCCCTTCAGCCAGCGTCACAGCGCCAGCAGGCGATGGTAATAATCCACGCCACCCGCCAGGTACATTCAGATCGAGCAGGCTAAGCTGCTGTTTTGGCGCTACGTGAATAGTGTGGAGCGCACCAGGCGATACGATAGGAGGCGGAGGGAGCGCAGCGATCCGATCAGCAATCGTTAGAGTAACAAAACCACGGTTTGCCAATCGTGCGAGTAGGCCTTCACGCCGCCAACTGGTCAGACGGAATTGAAACCCTTCACGCTCACCTTCACCACGTAAAACGGGACTCAGCGCCGGATTGTGGATGAGGAACAGATTAGGCCGAATCTCTTCAAAATCGGCGGGTGCACCAGGACGACGGCGAGAAGCCATAGACAAGAACACTCAAGGTTTGGCGACGACTAGTTATATACCAAACTGACCGTTTCGGCAATGTTTACGGTAAGCCAAGCCGCTGGAGGTTTGGAGCAGTATAGGCATGGCAAATAGCGATTGCCAAGGCATCGGCAGCATCATCAGGCCGTGGTACAGAAGCCAAACCAAGCGTCAGTCGCACCATCTCTTGCATCTGTCGCTTATCGGCGCCACCATAGCCAGCCACAGCCTGCTTCACTGCCAGCGGTTTATATTCGTAGACAGGTACACCAGCCTGCGCCAGTGCCAGCAACGCCACACCACGCGCCTGACCGACCGAGAGAGCGGTATTCACATTCTTCCCAAAAAACAGCTCTTCTACTGCCGCTGTATCAGGATGCAGTCGTTCGATGATTGACCGCAAGCCATTGTAGAGCTGTAAGAGCCGTTCAGGTTGTGGCATACCAGATGGAGTGGTGAGTGCGCCAACGTCGATCAAGCGCAGATGACCTCCGTTGAACTCAACAACCCCCCACCCCATCGTTGCCGTACCAGGATCGATGCCAAGTGTCCGCACAATATTCCCATTCGCGGATAAGGTTTACGAATCAAAACGTGCAACTAATTCGGCAGTAATATCGAGATTAGAGTAGACCTTCTGCACATCGTCGAGATCTTCGAGCTTCTCGATCAAGCGCAGTGCAGCCAGTGCATCTTTTTCATCGGGTTGGATAAGCGTCTTAGCACGCATTATCTTCTCAGCATTGCTTATCGGTACACCCTGATCGAGAAACGCTTGCCGGACAGCATTCAACTGCGTCCAATCGCAGTATACCTCAAGCGTTTCATCATCAACCACCACATCATCAGCGCCAGCATCGATTGCCATCAGTTGCAATTCATCGGGATCACGCTTTGTGGCGCTCAAATCAATGGTAATCAGCCCCTTCTGTTCAAACATCCACGCCACGGAACCGGGTTCACCGGGGCTACCACCATTTTTATTAAATGTAGCCCGAATATCAGAACTGGTTCGATTGCGATTATCGGTAGCCGCTTCGATCAGGATAGCAACGCCACCAGGCCCGTAACCTTCGTAGAAAATCTCTTCGAGCGCTGCTTCATTCGACTTCCCCAAACCACGATCGATTGCACGCTGAATATTCTCATTTGGCATATTGTTGGCGCGGGCCTTTTCAATTGCCAGCCGCAGGCGGAAATTCAGGTCGGGATCGCCACTACCGCCCTCACGAGTTGCAATCGTAATATCGCGCGCCAGTTTCGTAAAAAGTTGACCTCGCCGCTGATCGTTTACACCTTTGGTGCGGCGAATGGTGTGCCATTTCGAATGACCCGACATACCCTCTGGCCTCCCTGGTTGTAGAAGGTTATACTATGCTCAATTATAGCATGGCTCGTTGAAGGTCTCGCATCATACAATATCGTTGCTGGTTCCGTTTTGAATCAGCAGAATATCCCATCTGCCGGCAGGAGGAACGTATGCCAACTATGATAACCAATCGGGTTCTTTGTTTACCGAACGATATGTATGTCGTTATGACTGCTGCCGGAGATGTCCTGGTGAACAGTCCACCGGAGAGTCTGAAGTTTTTGCTTGCACACGGCTTGACCCCTCCTAGGTATGTCGTACTCCCACCTGATGCCCCGCCGGGGAGCGAGCCAGGCTCGCACGGTTTTGTCTACCGCGGCATCAATTATGCTAGCGTCGAATTTCTCATCTATGCCAATTTTTTTCGGGCAACAACAGAAAATAACGCTGATTACCCCAACCATAGCGCAAGCCAAACGATTGCACGCACTCTTGAGAGAAACTATCAACGGGCCGACAGCACCTGAAGAGTGGCCCGGTCCATGGCTCCAGCGTGAATGTGCAGCGGTGGCATTCTTTCCTCCCTTAGGACGCGCACCAACGATTGACGATATGATGACCATCGTGAACCTGGAATCAGGAGGCGGTGATCTTGGTCAGGTGCAGATTACTTATGATGGAAGCAATTTTATCTTCACCGAAAACGGTACCGAAATAGCCCGTATTCCTACGACAATTACTGCTGTTGCTCATCCGTTGACGGTAGCGCCTCCACGTCCATTACTGCGCCAGGCCATCACCCTTCAATTCATCGGTGGAAGCGATGGATTTGATCCCACCGGTATCACAACATGCTTTCTCGCGTACTTTGGCAATCGTCAACCTCTCTTGTTTGATGCTGCTGCATACCTCAATGTACGCCTGGCACATTTAGGTTTATCGCCAAGGCAGATTGATCTCGTTATCATCTCACATCTCCACGAAGATCATATCGCTGATTTGCCCGAATTGATTCTGACCGGTGGCAAGCGTGTTCAACTTGTAACCGCATCAACCATTTACCGTTCATTATTACGTGTCCTGGGCGAAATGCTTAATCTGACACCAGCGACGGTCGCCGAACTATTCGACTTTTACCCACTTGAGCCAGGCCAACCCTTAGAACTGCACGGTTACCGGTTTATCGCTACGTATGCAGTCCACTCGGTGCCAACTATTGCGGTAAAGGTGAACGGCATAGGTTATTCGGGCGATATGCGGTACGATGAGGTGTGGTTAGAACACCTGCATCAAATCGGGCACCTGAGTGCCGAACGTCTCGATGAACTACGCCGCTTTGCCGATGGAGTCGAATTACTGGTTCACGATATGGGTGGCGGTGCTATTCATACGACACCGAGTGCACAACTGTTACGCACCCTCAGTGCTCGCAGCCGACGTCTTATCCTGGCCCATACCAGTCGCAAACATCTCGACGTAACCGCAGACATTGCTGACCGGGTAGAAATCGCCGTCAGTGGTCATATTGTTGGCACAGGTGACATCGTTCAGGACGATGAATATCGACAACGGTTTGAGACACTCACCATTTGCCCGATCTTTGCCCGCCTAACGGCCTCTGCACGATCAAAGCTGGCCCAACAGTGTACAGTCCGTAATTTCTCAACAGGTAGCGTTATCGCGCATGAAGGTGAAGCCTCCGATGGCTGTGCGTATGTGATCCATCAAGGGATCGTAGAGATAGTGGTTGGCGGTGAGCCGGTACGTCTCTTGGGGCGTGGTCATAGTCTAGGGGAACGAGGTGCCTTAATCGGTGAACCACGCACAAGTACGCTGGTGGCACACAGTGACGTACAACTGTTGCAGATAACGCCTGAGCTGTTCGCTTTTGTGGCCGATCAATTGGGATTACGAGCCGCTTTTGCCCGTGCCGAATGGCTCTGGCTGAAATCAACGCTGGGGCAGGTGCCCTGGGCTACACTGCTTGATCTGGCGCTCGATTTTACCCCACACCCGATAGCCGCCGGTGATGTCCTCTGTCAACGAGGCGAAGTAGGAACCTACGGATACCTGCTGATAAGCGGTCGCTTGCACTTCAGCGGCGAGACCAGTGGTGAGAGCGAACAGAGTGGCCACTGTTTTGGTATGCGGTCGGCATTGCGCGGCGAACCCTACCGGCTTACCGTGCGCGCTCTGACCGAAGGGATGGTCTGGGCAATTGATTCCACGGCCCTGCAACGTCTCTACCTGATGTATCCTGATCTCATCCTCCACTGGCAAACGATAGACCGATAAGATATTCACGCTGTATTCATCTGCACGAATAACGAATGAGTGCCTATCCGAATATCGTATCGTCACGTCCATGACGGATTAACTCTGTCAGGAGGGGTACAGCGGCGCCGTACCTCTACCGGTGCCTCACCACCCGTCGCATCGACTACCTCTATGCTTCCCACCCCGCATCACATGACCATTGTACCGGTGGGGTGGTGCGCACGCCAACTCCCCATCATCGGTGGATGGAGGTAGGGTACATAGATGTCAGCACCGCTGCGCCCTACCCTCTCGCATGATAGACGGCCGGACCGGCTGCGATGTACATCCCGGGGCCGCTGCCGCTGCATCAGGACGGCGAGGGGCGACCTTCATGGGTTGGAACGAGATATATCGGATCGGCTCTAAAGAAACACGAATGCCCTCTTTAAAAGAGTCTTCGTTGAATTCTTCCCATAAGAAAGAACTCTACACTTTACGGTAGCGGTACAGGCGCTTCACGTCATCGCTTGATAGCGTAGTTTTCGAGTTGCAGAACCAGGTCTGGCAAGGAAGATAACTTCTGTGCAGAAATCCCGTCAGGCATTTCAACATCAAAAATAAGTTCTTTCAATCGCTCAGTCCTCCTGATTCTCTCTCAAGAAGTCAGGTAAAAACCAAACGCTTTCGTGCAGCGTGTGATGACCTTTCCAGTCAAGATGCCTGGCATTTAAGCGATCCGATTGCTCTGCAAGAGTCCTGGAATCCATTTGACAAAGGACGTTCGTCGTAGTATTATATGTTTCGCGCCGGGCAAACGGCTCAGGCCGAAGTGGCGGAATTGGCAGACGCGCTACGTTCAGGGCGTAGTGAGGGTGACCTCGTGTGGGTTCAAATCCCACCTTCGGCACCACGTTGGGGGATAGTTTAAGGGTAGAACACCTGGTTCTGGCCCAGGCGGTTGGGGTTCGAATCCCTGTCCCCCAGCCAAAAATTCCACTAAATAACCCCTGCTTCACAACGGCGTGAGGCAGGGGTTTTGACATCGAACGGCTTATCTTCATTTGCTGACTCGTGTCCCACAACTCGGACAAAAAATCGCCCGTGCTGGCATCTGGAACCCGCACTGTGGGCAAGTCTTTGGCGAATCAGATGAGGGTGGAGCTTCGCTGATTGGTACCGATTGCACCGTTGGCGATGGTGGTGTTGGCGGAACGTAGACCTCGTTTTGCGCCTGTTTCAGCTCCTCTTCACGGGCAACCAGTGTCGAACGCAGTTGATCTATCGCGGCTGCCAGTTCGGCCAATGAAGGGGCGTGAATCTGACCTGCTCGTTGCAGGTCATACGCACGCTGACCAATCTCTAACAGTTTCTGATCAATCAAGCGGCGAAGTTCGTTAATTTCAGCTTGTAGGCGAGTCGTTTTCTGGAACTTCTCAGCCTCAAACTTTGCCCGGTCACTGACATTGGCAATGGTCTTACCCAGTTGGTCGAGAATGCTCATCAAAATCTCCCTCCTACGCTCGGCGAGAAATCTTCTCAAAGGATTTTCGCTATGTTTGACGATCAGCAATCGTCAGTGGATGCAGAATGTCACTTTCAGGTATGATGACAGCAGTGATGAGCATAAACACAGATCCGGACGGTATATAAACCTATCTGGCCCTGTAAACCCAGCAGGCCGCGACCGACAACAGGGTACCAGGCATGTTCAGTATCTCTGTGATTTGGGATAAGGGAGCCTCCTTCCTGAAAAACCACTGTCTTGCATCCGCTGACGATAATCCCCACCCCGCACCGTTGGCCGAACATCATCGTTTGGCGTGTCAGCACATTACGGTGGGCGTACTTCCCAACATCTTCCGCTTTCACACCTCCGACCGGATATGGTATAACGATAGATATACGATGTCGCCAACAAGGTCTCTACAACGCAGCATGTAGCAATTATTGTATCATCCTTAACATGAAGCAATTTGTGTTCTTCTATCAACAGATCGTCCGGTGGCTGTTCCATCGTCTTTACCACGAACTGGCGTGGAGTTACGACCTCATTGCATGGCTGGTTTCCGGTGGATACTGGCAACGCTGGGTTCTGACAGCAGTTCCTGTGTTACGAGGACGGACGTTGGAGTTGGGATGTGGACCAGGCTATCTGCAACGAGCACTCACCGGGCGCGCCGATGTCATCGGGTTAGACATCTCGCCGTTCATGCTGCGACGAGCGGCACGTTTTAGCCGTCGGTTGATTAGAGCCGATGCGCGCCGATTACCATTTGCCGATGCGAGTTTCGATACGGTGTGTGCAACCTTTCCGGCAGAGTATATCCTTGATCCGAACACACAGGCCGAGATACGGCGAGTGTTAACTGCTGACGGACAACTAGTGATCGTAGACGGTGGACGTCTGGAAGGTTGGTACGGTCGCTTGATTGATGCCCTCTATCGTCTGGTGTGGCTGAGACAGCATACCAATGCGCTGCCGACTGTCATTCGGTTTGGAGATTTTCACCTTCAGGTGCAGCGGGTCAGCGTAGGAAACAGTAGTGTTCTGGTGATGATCGGAAAACCATATGCCGCCGAATCTGAGCATTGAGTTTGCCTGGCGCGCACGAGGTTATCCTGTGCTGGCAGGTATTGATGAAGCCGGACGAGGCTGTTGGGCCGGGCCGGTTGTTGCGGCCGCAGTAGTGCTGTCGCCAGCCGTGTACGATCAGCCCGACCTGTTGAGCGTGGTTAACGATTCCAAACAATTGACGGCCAGCGCTCGCGAACAGGCGTATACTGTCATCAAGACGCACGCAGCAGGGATTGGAGTTGGTATCGTTCCGGCTTTTCTCATCGACGCATATGGAATCGTTCCGGCGACCCGTCTGGCAATGATCCAGGCGTTGTTGGCACTACCATGTGCGGTTGATGCCTTGCTCATTGATGCAGAACGGCTACCCGGCATCACGCTTGTCCAGGAATCGCTCATCCGTGGCGACTCTCGTTCACTCTCGATTGCTGCGGCCTCAATTATTGCAAAGGTTACTCGTGATCGGCTGATGGTGAGCGCTGACCGGTGTTACCCGCAATACGGTTTTGCCCTTCACAAGGGCTATGGCACGGCTGTTCATCAACGTGCGCTCGCTCAATACGGCCCATCACCGTTGCATCGCCGCACCTTTCAGCCGGTGCTAGATGCTCTGGCGCAACTCGAGCACACATTAACTGCGGGGTAGCACAGAAGATGTCAGAAGACTTGCCGTAAATGTGGTAAGACGTTCGTTTGTAGGAATCTGGGGTGAAGGCTTTCAGCTTTATACTAACGATTTTTTTGTTTTTACAGTGGAGAGTATCATGCGATTTGATCAACATCTCATCTCTTCAGCCTTCCTGGCAGTGTGTTTATATCCACGGCAACCAATATCAGCAGCCCTATTTATCGCCGGAGGTGTCTTGATCGACCTTGATCATCTTGCACTTTACATCAGTCGTACTGGTGATTGGAGTGTTAGCGGCGCACTCCACTACAATCGTTATCGCAATCGACTCCCGCAGCGCGGTGACAACCGACCCAGGTACGGCTCACTACGCTCGTGGCTGCATCAACCGCTCCTTGTAGTACCGGCACTCTGGGCATTCGCGCAGCATCATCGATGGATGCGTCCGCTGGCGGCGGGGGTAACATTGCACCTGTTCCTCGATCATCTGGCAATGCCGGCTATCTGGGCAGCGTACCTGCACGCTGGTGGACGTTGCGTCCGCTGCGGAAGTAAACAGCGGGTTGAAGTCTACCGACGGCCAATTCAGCATCGGCAAGGCTGGCAATGGGTAGCACTATGCCGACGCTGTGCGAATGACCGACAGGCGTTTACCGATGCGCTTGATTCTGATGCCGATGGGATCACCTGGTGTGGTACGACGGCCTGTAGAAGCAGTTCGCGAACTGCCCCTACTCCATTGACGGATATGGGTACGTCGCATCGTTCGGCCGCAACGTGACTGTGGCATGCGGCGACCTTCGCAAGGGGGGCGCGGAGACGCTGCGGCCAGCGTCTCCTGCAGCACGGAACGGCGACGGCCGTCCCTGATTGGCCGCTCCTGACCCGGTGTGGTACGGAGCGGTACTGCAACTCATTCGGGCTGTGCCCAGTGTGTCTCGTGCGCCCAGCCTCTTATGCCAGCGCGAGGAAGGCGCTGCATGGATGGGAGCAGTGAAACCTGAGATTGGCAAGATGATGAACAGTCCCTCGGGCCAGAATTGGCATAATACGTGGTACACTGATAAGAGTAACGAGATCGTAAAGTCGCCATATCTGACCGTCAGACTATAAGGAGTGGTTGATGGATCCAGATGATGAGTTTATACCTGAAGACCCGTTAACCGAACTAAGCCGCCTCGCCAGCGAAGCAATAGATGGACAGGCCAAAGGGGCGTCGTCGGCTGAACGGCGCCGCCGCTGTGATCGCGTATTAGAAATGGAAGCGCAGGGACACCTTACCGACGAGCGGGCATATTTCCTGGCGGGCTTGGTCATGATCTGTGGCGAGACAGTAGCCGACTTTCGTCATGCCCATCGCTTTGCCCGGCGCGCCACAGAATTGGGTGACGAGCGGGCTTGGACATTGCGGGCTATGGCATGGGATCGCCTGCTCATTGAACTGGGCCAGCCACAGCACTTCGGCACGCAGATTATCCGCATCGGTGGGCGCTGGTCGCTTGGCGAGGTCAATCCACGAGTAACCGATTGGGAACGTGCCTTATTCGGTGTTCCACCGCTCTACGTACAGTTACAACGGGTTGAGGAATTGCAGCGTTCGGAACGGGGTTGACACACGTTCCTTATAGTTCACTGCAACACTCACCATAGAGAGTAAGACAGAGAGCGCCGAACGAGATGATTGCAGGCGGAAATCTCTGTAACCTCTCTGTGGTGAGATTACTTTTTGTAGTATTTTAAAATCTGTACATTTTTTGCCAATTTAAACCACATTTTTACTCATAAACTTTGTTATCGTTCTAACAATACTTGTAACGATAGCGTAATCTACACAGATTGCTCGTGGAACGCAGTGAATTGTACATTTTCATTATCCTATCAGGTTTTTCTCAGCATACCAGGGAGGGGTTATGAGAAGACTTTCACTGCGTTCAGTCTTTGGATTAGGATTCAGCATCTTTATCGTTGTGATTCTCGGCGTATTTGTGTACGGTTCAGCCGCTTCTCAGGCACGTGTCGAAATCTTTACGCCTCAGGGATTCGCCCAGTGTGCGACGATCAACGCGCCAGCACCTGCTATCTTTCAAACTCAGAGCCTGCTGGCACGTTTCGATTATTATCGGGTCCTCGAACCACCTTTTGGCCCAGAACCGGTAGAGGTTGATATTACCTTCCCCGACGGTCGTATCTTTACCGTTGGCGCCAGCCAGTCGCTCGACGGCGTGATCGATATGCCTGTGAATGTGCAGTTTGCTCGCTTTACCAACAACGCCGGTCAGCTTTCACTGACCATCACGGTACCGGGTACCTGGCCGTATGGCTGCTACCGACTGACCGGACGCGGTTTGAGTAGCGGAGGGGCAAATACAGCATCGGCCTTCTTCGTCGTGATCCCTGGCGGACGACCAGGGCCAAGCGGTAATGCTAGTATCCGGGCGACGTTGAATGGTCAGGAGACGAACATCATTCTGCAAGGGCAAATTCTTGAGGTCGATGGCCGGGGTTTTATCGGTGGTGAACTGGTGTCGTTCTGGCTCACAGCCCCTGATGGTACAGTTATCGATTTCCCGCCCGGCCAGCAGGTGATACAGGCAACACCCGCTGGTGCAGTCTCGACTTCCTTCCAATTTGAAGGTAAGAATCCGGTTGGGCGTTACACCGTAACCGCACTTGGTAATACTAGTGGGTTTCGTGCCTTTGCCCACTTTGAACTACGATCAAGACCGGTAACGCCACGGGGGCCAGCTCGTCTATCGGTGGTCGTGCCCCTCGGAGCGCAGGCACCGCAACGCTCAATCTTTTATGCGAATGGCGACCTCTTCTTCCCTGGTGAACGAGTGGATCTGTGGCTAACAATGCCAGACGGCGCGGTGCGAGGCTTTCCCTCGACCTTCGCCGACCCGATAGCTGGACAGTTCATGGTAGAACTGTTCCTCGATGAACGGTTGCCGGTCGGTTTCTACCAGCTTACAGCCCAGGGTGCGGTGAGTCAGCAACTGGTCATTGCTACCTTTACCCTGACCCAAACCAGCGACACGATTGCCAATCCGCAACCGGTACCGCTGATAGGGATAGATAACAATCCTCTGACTCCACCTAATATCCCGTTCAACGATCCGAATCCTGCTGACATTAATGAGTATGGCAACCCGGATGAGTAAGCTGATACGCAATCATTGATAGCGCAGGGGCACATGTGAACGTGCCCCTGAAGAAGGCACTACCAGGTGCGCAAGAGGATCGTGGATGCCGATACGGTAGATGAGCTAATGTCGTCAGACAGTTGTGCGAATAAGTACATGGCGCCAACCTGCCTATACAGGGTAAGGTAGCAATGTTCAAATGTTGCCGGTTTTCGGTCGTGTTTGATACGCCGATGAGCGTTTTTCAACCTGTTCTCAGCATAGTGCTTACCGGTAGACCACTTACTGAGATTATATTTCAGAAACGGGTTCAAGTGGAGAGCACGTACTTGATTGCATCTCCACTTGTTCGCTGAGATGTGGCTCTCGTGATAGCAAAAGATGAGTGCACTGCAAAAACTCACCACGGAGCACACAGAGTGCACAGAGCGTGTAAGGTTTATGAATACAAGGATCATTTTTGACCATTGGGCGCATGGAAGAAAACTGTTCACAACCCTATGTTCAATGAAAGATAAAATTATCTTTAATCTCTGTGGTCTCTGTGGTTGAAAGATCACCTTTTTGCAGTGGAGTCAAAAGATGAAAACTCTGAAAAACCTCTAGGCGCCAAACCTGTCTACTCTATCGGTGAAATCCTGCGTAATCGTCCGGCCAGCATCCCGCCGAATGCTCCACAAGCGCACCCCAATACCTGACCGAATAGTAGCAGCGGTGGCACTGATATACCAACATTTGCCAGAGCCGCAACCAGAATCCCAACGACGCCGACCAGCAGACCATGCATTGCAAATGCTTCACTGGCGAACCAGCCAGCAACAAACCCGCCCACCCCAGTCAGACTGGCGCCAAGCAAAATCAGCAGCACGTGAATCGGATTTTGGAGTGATGGTTCAGTAAACACTGCACTCTGCCCGAACAGCACGATCATCATTTGCAAAAGGATGGTCAGCGCGAAATCGGTCATAAAACCAGAAATAACCGCCGTCCAACGAATGTTCACGGAATTCACCCCCTGGCGTTTTCTTGCCCAGATGACCGGCACTTCACAGGAGCGGCGAGGTTGTTCACTCGACGCACTGCCGTGATCGGCAACCAGGCTCACTTCGTCCGAGTGCAGTATAGCCGATTGGCGCATCGGTAGCATCACCGACGGCGCTGATCGTACCCATAACAGGAAAGGCGGGTCGCAAGACCCACCCCTCTACGTCAGAGTCAATACCTGATGATCACGTACTGGCAGCCGCTGCCGATACCGCAATGAGCTAATTTGCCATATGCCAGACAAAGAGGAAGACCAGCAGGGAAATTTGGAGGGCATAAGCGACATCAGAACGAGCCATTCGCCAGAATTCTTCCTGGCCCAACCACCACCAGATGCGGTTGAGACCAGAGCGGACACGCACATGATTGTCCCATCGTTGCAGATGTGAGACTCGTGCCAAACGAACTAGCCGACGCAGACCATTGACGAGCGTAAACATCCACGCCCCCGCAACCAGTAGTTGCAGCAGCATCTCCATGCGGCGCACTCCTTACAATGTGGTGATGTGTTTGCAACAATAGCGCCCACCCTGGCGCATGATGACGACTTGATCACTCTTTGTACATAGTATGCACTAGTTTTGATCGAACACGCAAGGGGTTTTCAGGGAGAATTTCCCTCTTAATCGGGAAAAATGGATGAATCTGGTGACGATGTCTCAATATAGTCGAGAGACAACACCTTGCGCACCGGTAGAGTAAGTTGAACTCTCACCCTACCGGTGTGTTGAAAGACATACCTGCTTTTCACCCGCGGTTCTGACAGGTTCAGCTTTGCCACTATCGACATTCAATACCGAGCGTGCGGTAATAGTCATCAACTGCTTCAGTATGCAGGACGGTTTCCGGGTCAATCGCCGTCTTCAGCACACCGAGCGACTGCAAGAGTTGCGATTCTTTGGCCCAAACTTCACGATCACTGGCTCCAACGCAGCGCTGACCAATCCCATAGCGCATTAACTTGATCGTCTCAACGGCTTCAAACTCTAAATGATCACGATCAAAGTCAGGGCTGCGGGCCAGAATAATCTCGATGGCTGCCGCCGGATCGCTCAACGCATCTTGCCAGCCACGCAATGTCGCCTGAACGAAGGCGCGCACTGTATTAGGATTCTGGCGTGCAAATGCAGCGGTTGTAAACAGCACATCGCCCATCAGTTCAACACCATAATCACGCGCCACAATAAGATCGATATCGGCGCCAGCAGCGCGAGCGGTGTATGGCTGATCAGTCGCGTAGACTGGCCAGACATCGGCACGCCGTTCGAGGAACGGCGCCAGGCTGTAATCACCCGGAATTTCAATCACGCTGGTTGGATCAACGCCGGTGGCCGCCAGTAGTGCCCGATACTCAGTCTCGACATTATCGCCGTAGAACATCCCAACGCGCCGCCCGACGAAATCTTTTGGTGAGCGAATGCCGCTATCACGGTGCACCATAAATGCGACCGGACTGGCCTGAAACCAGGTTGCCAGCGCCACGACCTCAATCCCTTGCTCGCGACTGATCAAGATGGTATCGGCGCCGGTACTCCCGAAGGTATCGGCGCCTGTGGCAACTAGTGGTAACGGAACGGCATCAGGCCCGCCGGGGAGAATCGTCACCTCTAAGCCGGCATCGCGGTAATACCCGCGAGCATCGGCGACCAGATAACCGGCAAACTGAAACTGTGGAAGCCATTGTAGCCGCATCGTGACTTTCGTCACTTCTGGAGTGTTGTTGGTGCTGTTGTTTACCGATGTGTTCGTACAACCGGTTACGATAATAAGGAGTACAAACAGCAATAATGTTTGTCTAAAACGGGGTGACATCGCACGCCTCCATCGTCAATCTGTTTCACGCCGCAACTATCGTTCGCGTTCCCAGTACACAACGAGGTGCTCAAGCCAGAGAAACAGACTGTGAAGGATAAGCGCCAGGCCAGCAGCAGCAGCGACCGCAGCAAACGCACGATCGGTTGCCAGGCGATACGTAGACGTGGTGATCAGATAGCCCAATCCCTGCCCCGCTCCAGCGAGTTCACTGACCAGCGCCCCAATAACGGCCAGTGCACCGGCCACGCGCAGACCGCTGAAAATGAAGGGGAGTGCTGCCGGTAGCCGAAGCATGCGCAAAATCTGCCATTTTGATGCACCATAGGCTTCCATCATGGCCAGTTGTTCAGGGGCCGGACGGCGTAAACCGCTGATGGTAGCGATAAGGAGTGGAAAGCTGGCAAAGAGCGCGGCCATCGCAGCGCGGGCTGCGATCCCGGGTCCTAGCCAGACCGTAAGCAGTGGCGCCAGAGCAACTGAGGGGAGACTCTGCCCCACCAAGATCCACGGGTATAGCACATCTTCGATTGGTCGAACAAAGAGAAACACGATAGCCAGGCTAAGCGCAACGCATATCCCAATAGCCAGTCCGAGCAGGGCCGCCCCAGCCGTAGCGCCCGTGTGGTATAGCAATCGCACTTCAGGCTGGAGTGCGGCTGCAATCACTCGCGAGGGTGGTGGTAACAGGTACGCCGGAATACCGGCGGCAGGCAGACCCCATTCGAGTAAGAGTAATAGAACAATGCCGAGCACCAGTGATAGTCCTAGGCGACGGAACAAGTTGTGCGACGTGATAGCCTTCATAGCGCCCTATATTACCATAAATAGGAAATTAGAAATGAGTGGGAGGGACAGGTTCCAAACCCGCTCTGATAACTTCTCCCATTCCGACGAACGTCTGTGACCAAGCCCTGTTATCTCGCCGATCATGCCCGTTACTGTACCGGTAGGGTCAGGTGCCAAACCCACGCTCAACGGGGTGCTCTTGCGAGGTGTGCCGGTTTCACCTATCCTCCCCCAAGTTGCGGGATGGCATCCCGCGCTCCCGGTCAAGGAAAACTGCGTCGATTAGGGATCGTCTTGAGTTCCTAGATGACGTTTATCGCTCGTGGCTTTCCATTCGTGCGCTGAGCGGCAGCCGTCATCATACCAAATGATGACTCCACTGCAAAAAGGTGATCTTTCAATGCACCCAATAGCCAAAAATTATCCTTTTATTCATAAACCTTACACGCTCTGTGTACTCTGTGTGCTCCGTGGTACGTTTTTGCAGTGCACTCAATGATGAAAACTCTGAAAATCCCTCACCTCTCTCATACGAGAGAGAAGTTGAGGCAGATTTGGACTCTCCCCCTCCCTCTCGCTTCTCTCTTATCACATTATTGCTAGATTGCCGGTTTTCAGCGATACTTGTGCTTCAGAAACGATGGCCCAGCCAGACGACAGATGGGATCAGCGTTTTAAGAGATACGCTCGCTATTGGGAAAAACGTTGTAAAACTCAGGCAATAGTATGGTGAGGTTCAACAATGCAAGACTGGGAGCGAATCCAACGTGAGGCGAGTCGGTCATTCGATCGACTACTACCAAGAGTTTCGCAGGCATTTTTTGCAGCCGGCGGCGCGGCTGCCGATTGGGGTGCGTTCGAGCAAAGATTGCGGTACGAATGGATAAGGTTGTTTGAGTTGTTGCTCAGTCTTTACGGTACGCAGTACGACTTCTTTTATCACCTCGAACAATTGTTACTGATGATGGCCCAAAGCTGGTACGAACGACCGTCCTGGCTCAAACAGCGTGACTCACTGCGCGAGAGCGACGCCGAATGGTTTCAATCAGAGCGCATGATGGGCGGTGTGCTCTACGTTGATCGTTTCTGTGGTACTCTCAGTCGCTTGCGTGAGTTTATTCCGTATTTCAAAGAGCTGGGATTAACCTATATCCATCTGATGCCGCTGTTTGCAGCACCGGAAGGAAATAACGATGGTGGCTATGCCGTTAGTAGCTATCGCCACGTGAATCCCCGACTCGGTACCACTGCTGAGCTTGCTGAACTGGCCTATGATCTCGATAGAGCAGGGATCAGCCTGGTGCTTGATTTCGTCTTTAACCACACCTCTGACGAACACGAATGGGCACGACGCGCACAGGCGGGTGATCCCGATTATCAGGAGTTCTACTTCCTCTTCCCGGATCGCACGATGCCGGATGCTTACGAACGGACTCTGCGCGAAATCTTTCCAACGGTACGACGCGGGAGCTTTACCTGGCGGGCTGATATGCAGCGTTGGGTCTGGACGACCTTCAATAGCTTTCAGTGGGACCTGAACTACGCTAACCCGGCTGTCTTTCGGGCAATGGCCGCCGAGATGCTGTTCCTGGCTAATCTTGGTGTAACGGTGTTACGTCTTGATGCAGTTCCGTTCATCTGGAAACGAATGGGTACCAACTGTGAAAATCAACCCGAAGCACACCGGATCATTCAGGCTTTCAATGCCATTGCGCGAGTTGCAGCGCCATCGCTGCTCTTCAAATCTGAGGCGATAGTCCATCCTGATGATGTTTTGAGTTACGTTAGCCCTGACGAATGTCAACTCTCGTACAACCCGCTCTTGATGGCCTTACTCTGGGAGACACTGGCAACTCGCGAAGTGAAATTGCTAGCGCATTCGCTGAGCCATCGCTTTCGCTTGCCCCCAGGGTGCGCGTGGATCAACTACCTGCGTTCACACGACGATATTGGCTGGACATTTGATGACAACGATGCACGTGCGGTAGGGATCGATCCGGTAGGTCATCGCCAGTTTTTGAATGCGTTCTACACCGGACGTTTTCCGGGATCGTTCGCACGTGGCTTGCCATTCCAAGAAAACCCTGAGACCGGTGATGCACGGGTGTCAGGAACGCTCGCTTCACTGGCCGGTCTTGAACAGGCACTGAGCAGTAATGATCCACAAGCAATAGAGATCGCAATTCGCCGTATTATTTTGTTGCACAGCGTCATTCTGAGTATCGGTGGGATTCCGTTGATCTACCTGGGTGATGAAGTAGGCACTCTCAACGACTATAGCTACGTCAACGACCCGGCAAAAGCCATTGATAGTCGTTGGGTACATCGTCCGTTGCGCAACCAGTCAGCGATGAATCAACGTCACGATTCGACTACCGTGCCCGGTCGCATTTTCAGCGCCTTAACCTACCTTATCCGCTTACGAACCAGTTTACCGGCCTTACGTGATGGCGCGATGGAGATAGTACGCAGTGATAACCGTCATGTCCTCGCCTACGTGCGGCAGACAGGTTCACAGCGTGTATTGGTTTTGGTCAATTTTTCGGAATACCCACAGACGATTGCCGGTAATCTGTTGCGGATGTATGGTCCCGGCCCTGAGCTATTCGACTTGGTTCACGAGCAGGTGGTAGCGACATCAACCGATCTTACTCTGCAACCTTATCAGTTTGTCTGGCTAACACCAGCGTGGCCCAAGTCCCACCGTTCTCGATAGTGTATTTGGGAGGCAGCGACCCATCATTCGGGTAGAACGTGCAACCTGATGCAGTGCCGTCGATAGCGGCATAACTTCATTAGACTAACAGGGGCGGGTTGCGAACCCGCCCTCAGCGTGTGCTTAGGAGACGTGCGATGGATTCATATCAGGACGCGGGCCAGAGGCCCGCGCACCCAGGGTGGATATGTTACAATTCTAACAGACGTCCTTAAACAGCTCGATCAACTCGCTGATTGTCTC
>JAGHYT010000035.1:0-34595 GCA_017743535.1 Chloroflexus sp. | reverse complement strand
CCGCTTGCGCTCCCCCCTCGGCCTCCCCCCCGCAAGCGGGAGGATTGGGGGATGAACCCGCCCCTACACAGCGATGACGGCATCTGACTCCAGTGCACCAGCGCCACAAGAAGCTGCGGAATGAGTTGGGCACTAGCCTATTCTGCTCTTTTCGCTTTCCGCTCTCTGCACATCGCTACTACCGAGTAGGAAAAAAACGTTGCACAGTGAGCATTGTGCAGTTATGAATGACGCACTCAGATGCATCCTGCTATAATAAAGAGGCCCGACCAATACAGCGAGGACATTGTGCACCATCGGTTTTGGCTCTTTCGTCTGTTGCTCCTCTGGTTGCTGACGCAGACTGCTTGTGCGGGGTTTCCTTCCTCCACTGCGCCAACAACCCAGTCTGAGCGTGTGGTGTTACGTTTGTGGCATGCGTGGCCAGCAGCCGAGGCTCGCGTCTTACAAACGCTGGTTGATACATTTAACCAAGCTCATCCTGAATGGCAGGTGGTACTCCAGACCAGACCTGCAGTAAGCCTACCGTCTGATCTGGTAACTGCCGTTGGTGAAGGTGGCGGGCCGCATCTAGTGATTATCCAGAGTCATACACTCGGTGTACTGGTAGAAAACGGTGTATTGCGTTCGCTCGATGATATGCTTGCCGGGAGCGAATTGAATAGTCTCTTGCCCACCGCAGTTGGCGCTGCCAGCGTCTCGGTTGGCGGGCGACCAATGTTATTTGGCGTACCAATTACGTTTGACACATTGGCACTTTACTACAATCGGGCAAATATTTTACAACCTCCGTCCAGTATCGAAGAGCTGCTGTTAACCGCCAGGGCTTTGACCGATCGTGAGCGCGATCCGCCGGTGTGGGGATTAGCCTACAACCTCGCGCTTGATCGAACGATTGGGTATCTTTACGCCTTTGGTGGTCGGGTATTTGATGAGCAAGGAACGGTGGTGCTCGGAAGCAGCGGACGTGAAGGTGCTGAGCGCTGGTTAACCTGGTTGAGTCAGCTCTATCGCGATGAGCTATTGTTGGCGACCCTCGATGGTGTATTAGTAGATCGAGCATTGCAGGCACGTGAGGCAATCATGACGATTGATTGGGCACACGCCCAGGCTGAATATCGCGCGATCTGGAGCGATCAGCTTGGTGTGACCCTACTTCCAGTGGTGAGTACCGAAGATCGGGTGCCGCAGCCGTATGTCCAGGCCGATGTGATTGCGATCAATGCGCGCCTGAACAATCCGGCCGAGCAGGCGGCTGCGCAGGCGTTTATCCGCTTTATGATCGACGTCGATAGCCAGCGGATGTTGTTGATGGCGGGTCGTCAGCCAACCCAGCTCGCATTGTCACTCAACGATACCGACCTGGCCGATAGTGTACAACTGGCTGCTGCCCGTGCGTTTCGACTGCAAGCCCAACGAGGGCTTCCCATGCCTACCGATCGGATTGCCAATGAACTGGTCTGGAATACGCTGGCCGATATGCAACTCAGCGCAGTACGTGGTTTGATCACCCCTGAACAGGCAGTCACCCTGGCTGATGAAATCCTACGTAGCCGAATAACGCCGCCCTAGGAGTAGGAGACTGCTAAAGCATAGTTTTAGTAGCGAGGGTTACTTTCCTCACCCTTTACTATCGAAACAGTGGAATGTTCGCCGCCAGGGATTTTCATAGTGCTCAGCTTTCAGTTGCATTCGATGACCAAATGGTTCAAAAACAGAGCAACACTGACGAACATCAGACGCATGCTTGCGGCGATCCCCGCCCTGTGCAGTTTCTCTGGGAGCGCGAGTCTCTAGCCCGCGTTGTAGAGTACACGTTCAGAAATCATCGTTTAGCGCATCAGCACACCATTACCCTCAGGCTTCCAGCAAGCGGGGGCCCGCCCCTACCGCTGCGGTAACGCGCATGATCGGCAAGACAATAGAACGTGCCTGCCGATAGAGTTGACCAACTGACCAAAACCTCTTACAATAATCACAAAGTCCAGACACAGGTGAACGGTTAAGGTACAAAAAAAGTAGGCGAACCTAGTTGCCGTTCGTGAGAAGATGTAGTAGAATAAGCGACGTGTAGGCCGTCGAGATGTTAGTTCTGCACTAATTGGTGTTAAGGCCCACACTATTTCGTTCTTGTCCCGAACTGGCTGACGGCCTCTAAGGAGGATATGAATGGCAAGCAGAACCGAAGAGATGGTGCGGCATCTGAAGGCCCTATCGATGAACACACCCGATATTGAGGCCTCCGCCGTAGTTAGCGTCGACGGCCTCATCATGGCTTCGGCGCTGCCGGCAGATGTCGAAGAAGATCGGGTTTCGGCAATGAGCGCGGCTATGCTTTCGCTTGGTGAGCGTATCGCCAGCGAGTTGAAACGTGGACAGCTTGATCAGGTCTTTGTGCGAGGAGAAGACGGTTACGTTATCCTAATGGCTATCGGTGAAGAAGCAGTGTTAACAGCGCTGGCACAGAGTCGGGCCAAGCTGGGTCTGGTCTTCCTCGATATGCGGCGCACGGCGAACGAGCTGCTCAATCTCGTGTAGCCATTGCTCGCTCAGCCAGACCGGGAATGGTGTTCAAGCAGCCCGTATTTAGGCGGGCTGTTTGTGTCTTGACCGTGGCTACGATAGAGTATCGTAGCCAGGTTTGGCTGGCGGTTGAGTACGGAGGGATGGCCGAATAGGAGGTTTTTTTGCTTTCGGTTGGTAGAAAAATTGGCTGATAGAGCGTTTCTATTCGATGCTACGCTTTCGCCCCTTTACCCGCCCCCTTGTCTCAGTCTTCTCCGCTGAGGAGGAGAAAATCATATCAAGACGGTACGCCGGGGTGGAGAGCGGATTACTCAACAACGCCAGCAAACGTATCTCTGCCCAAGCACTCTGTGCGACCCTAACTTGGCAGCGGAGTAAGCGAGCAAGAGCCTATTCGAACCACCTCGTTGCGGGAAATAAAGATTATCGCTGTCGTCCCTTCGCGTACTGATGCGCACGCGGCAGTACCGAAGTGTACCAATAGACGAATAGCCCCATTGCCCCCGGCAGCAATCGCCGATAGGGAAGGTCAAGGTGTGACATGATCGGTGCGCGGGCCTCCGGCCCGCATCCCCTAGCCCCCATATCCGTCAATGACCGAGGATTGGTTCGCGAACTGCCCCTTCAGAACGGCGGGTACAAGATGCGCCTGACGACTGTTCATCATGGGCATCGGTCATTCGCTCACTAGCAGGGCCTACCCGTAGGGACACGGCGGCGCCACACCCCTACAAGTCGTATATCCGACAGGACTCATTCCCCATGACGTAACGACGAGGTATTCGGATAGGATCTAAGCCATCTATTCTGGCTCTAGTGGCTCAATATCGACAATATGGGCATCGAAGATGTTGAGTGCAGCCCGCACAAACTCATCTTTACGCGCCTCACGGATTTTGCTGCGTAGATCAGTTGGTTCGACCGACTTCTCTTCTATCGTACAACGCACTGCGTAAGGTTTACCCAAACGGCGGCGCAAGACATCCTCAATGATCGAGCGATTCTTCGGCTCTTCCAGGCGTTGTTTGTGAAATGAGGAGGTCACTAACAACACGACAGTATTTCCCTCAACATCGTAAGGACGGGCGCTATTCAGGAGAGCCTGGACCGTCGGGCTGCGCGGGCGAACATCACGTTTGATCTCTTCCCAGGTAGCTTCGATGTGCTCGAGCACCGACATATCTGCATCGGCAGCTCGGGCGACGGTAGGATCGGTCGGTGGCCGGAGCTGCCGACTAGCTGCCCAGGTGGCTGGTGGCGGCGGGAGTGGATCAGCGGCAAGTGAAACCTCCGGCGGTGAGGTACTTTCTGCTAGTGGTACACCAGGATCAGGCGATGGTGATTCCGCTAATGAAGATACAGAGACATGTGAAGGTTCAAGATTGGTTGGTGACAGCGCAGGTTTCGCCGGTGAATGTACTTCTGGCGTTGACACCGAAGAGACCGCTATTCCCGCTTCCCGACCTGTTGGCGGACGCACCAGTTGTGGGCTTGCCTGTGTAACGAATGAAGACGGCGCCGTTGGTAAAGAAACGGAAGCTGGGGTGAGCAACGCTTCAACCACGGCAACCTCTAGTGGCAACTGACCGTAGGGGGTCGTTCGCAATTGGGCATCGAGGTTACTGAACAGTTTCACCCAGTGAACCAATGCCGCCATATCGGCCTGAATGGCCCACCGGCTCAATTGCGTGACTTCGTCATCCCCCACATCGAGAAGGGTGCGATCATTTGTTGCCTTCAACAGCATCACTGCCCGCAGTCGCTCAACGAGATCGCGGGTAAACTGACGCAGATCGGCCCCTTGCTGTACCACGGCATGCACTGCCCGTAACGCGGCTGTCACGTCGGCGCTCAGAAGAGCGGTAACCAGAGCATCGATCTCGGCAGCCGCCGTCATACCGAGCAAGCGTTGCACCTGTTGCAACGTAATCGGGCCTTCGACAAACGACGCTAGTTGCTCAAGGATACCGAGCGCATCACGCATACTACCGGTGGCAGCGCGAGCAATTGCCTCTGGAACACCTTCGGCAAGAGTGATACCTTCGGCGGCAGCGATCCGGCGGAGATGTGCCGCCATTGCCGCAACACTATGTCGGACAAAGGTGAAACGCTGGCAACGCGACAAGATGGTTGCCGGTACTTTGTGAACTTCTGTGGTTGCCAGAATAAAGAGCGCGTGATCAGGCGGTTCTTCTAGAGTCTTGAGCAGAGCATTGAACGCCGCCGTCGAGAGCATATGGGTCTCATCGATGATGTAGACCTTCATACGCGCCACGCTAGGGCGAAACTGCACGCGCTCGATAATCTCGCGAGCATCTTCGACACTAGTATGCGAGGCGGCATCCATCTCAATCACATCAACGGCCCGTCCCTCAGCAATCGCAATACATAATTCGCAGACACCACATGGGCGGGCTGCCAGATCGGGATGGAGACAGTTCACTGCTTTGGCCAACAAACGGGCCATCGTTGTCTTACCGACGCCGCGCGGACCGGTGAACAGATATGCGTGACCGACCCGGTCTTCGGCAATCGCGTTACGCAGCGTTTGCACAACATGCTCTTGCCCGACCAGCTCGGCAAAGGTCTGAGAACGCCATTTACGGTAGAGAGACTGAACAGCCATCACCGATTCCCGATATCTATTTGCACCGCAAACGATATTATACCAGAGTAAGACTTTCTTCATCCGCGTGGACAGTGGTATAATCCACACACAGGTATCATCGACTGCTCCTAAGGACATCACTATGCTCACCTACGAGCAACTGATTTCACTGCTTATTGAAGCGCTCGAACAGCAACAGATCAATATCGTGCATACGCAAGAATTGGTTGATGTGCACACAATGGGGCGAAGCCTGTATGTCACTTGTTTGGCCCCAAACGTTGACAAACACGGTAACTGGACACGGCCTCCCTTGCGGGCGGTCATCAGTTTGCAATGGCCGGCTGAGCTAACAGTTGTCTCGCTGCATGGGCAACCGATGATCGATATGCTCAATCAACTCGTTGCTCGCCGTCGGGAATTACAGCAAGAACACCTGTTAGGGTTTGAGCTAACCTACTATCTACCATTAAGTCAGGCCGAGCAAGCGGCAGCCGAACTGTCATTTCAGACCGAAAAGGTCATTGATCTGTTTGCCGATCAATTCGACATTGACAACAACCTCGCTATCAACGCTGTGATGCGTTACGGTGTTGATCAGGAGCCAATTCTGGCCCAATTAACTGTCACTCGGCAGTTTCCAATTGCCCGGTTAGAACTTGATCTGATTGAGGAAGCAACGGCTGCGATAGCCGATGAGCTGCACGAAATGCTACCACGGCTCTACGCTGCCTTTCATGCTGGCCAAAATGAGCCGGGGCTTGATCCGCAGCTCTATTTACGTCCACCTACTGCCTGATGCCATTTTCATCTCTTGCACTCCAGGCATTACTACAACCTGGCGTTAGTGAGCGCTGGCATGCCGTACAACGGCTGTTGCATCCAGAGATGCTGACACTGGCCCAGCAGGCAGCCGAACGGGCGGCCAAACTTTTACCACGGCGATGGCCGCTCTACGAATTGAGCTTTAAGTCACGACGGGCAATTGACCGTGGGAGTGGTCGTCGTGATCCGATTGCAGATTACTGGTTTGCCTTCGATCGGCCACCCCGTGGCGCTGGTGTTATGGTTACCGTGAGTGGCCTTGAACGCACTCTCGCAGTTGGTCTGCAACTGTGGGGAGTGCGCCGTCCACAACTGGCCTATATCTGGCGTACCGCACGACCGGTATGGGAAGCGTTAATTGATCGGATTGAGCGTGAAGGTCAGGCCCGTTTTGCCGGTCGGCGGTTGCCGGTACCAGGAATGCGCTGGATCGACCACTATCTTAGTCGTCGTGCGCAGTACCTCTGGGCCGGTTTTGTGTACTCTTGGGATCGTCTGCCGTCGGCAGAGCAGGTGATCGACGACATTTGTTCTCTTCTCCCTCTGAACGAGGCGCTTATGGAGCAGGCCGAGATCGATCTTGCGCCTACCCACACAATACGTGAGACGCCAGCACGCTACGTTACCGGTGCGCCATCGGTTAGTCAGATCACAGCGATCGTTCGGCAGCGTGGGATGGTGATTGACGAACGTACCCTAAAAGCCTTCCACCTCGCAGTTCAGGCGCGGCCACTGGTCATCCTGGCGGGACCAAGTGGCAGTGGTAAGACCTGGTTGACCCGCCTCTACGCCGACGCCCTGGTAGGAGTTGATGAAGGTCAGCCCAACCCGTTCTACCTCCTGGTAGCAGTGCAACCTGACTGGCACAGTGCCCGTGATCTCCTTGGTTATTACAACACCCTGACCGGGCTATACCAGCCGACGCCATTTTTGCGTCATGTGTTAAAGGCAGCGGCTGACCCCAATCAGACTTATATTGTCTGCCTTGACGAGATGAATCTGGCACGACCAGAATATTATCTGGCGCCGATTCTGTCGGCGATGGAGACAGCAGAGGGATTGATCGATCTGGGTACACCGCTTGCCGAAACACCACTGGCTGGCGGCGGAATCGTGCATAATCCGCTGCGGTTACCGGTCAATCTGCGTCTGATTGGCACCGTCAACGTTGATGAAAGTACCTTCACCCTGAGCGATAAAGTACTTGACCGGGCTAATCTGATCGAGCTAGGTTCGGTTGATATACAGGCACTGCGTGCAATGTACCAGATCGCAGACGAGCAGATATGGCATATCTTGAGCGAGGTACAGACACTCTTTCAGGCAGCGGGGCGACCGGCAGGATACCGAGCACTGCGCGAGACGCTTGAATTCATAACGCAAGCAAGTGATATGGCGGCCCTGGAGGCACTCGATCTTCAGCTCTTGCAACGTTTCTTACCGCGTCTGCGCGGCGATGATACGCCACGGTTTCGTCAAGCCCTCAGCGGATTACACACTCTCTGTGTTGGGAAATTGCCGCGTAGCGCTACCCGTCTTGCCCACATGATTGCCCGGCTAGACCGAGAAGGGTACACCGACTTTTACGGGTATTAGACAGCACCCGTAACCTTTTCAACAATTTCAGCGCCGAGTCTCCTTCGATCCTAGGAGGATGGCCGCTCGTTCGCGTGGTGCAGGACGCGGCGAATCCCTCGCCTTCTTCCTAGTCCCCTCCCTCTCATCTTGGCGGAGAGGAAGGGGAAACGTAAGGCGATTTTGGGTCCCAGCACGCCACTTCGGCGGCAGACATCATCAACGAGCCAACCGGACCGTCACCGAGAAGGCCGTCAGAACGAGAAGCTGCACGCCTTCGCACGCACTGCAAGCGGTTTGGGAACTCAGCTTCTCATTCATTCCTGCCCTCTTTTTCCTGGCTTCTCTCTTCTACCCTAGATAGGGAACAGAAAAGTCCTGTCGTCCGGGCACGATCTTACGCCACCCGTACTGCTGCCAGACAGCGCACAGCATGCGGAACGTTCCCCACCAGTTGCCACGAACGGCCACGGTCATCGCTACGCCAAATCTGGCCCGTATCGGTTCCAGCCCAAACAACGTCAATATGGTAGCTGCTAGGGGCAAACGCACTCAGCCGACCATGCCAGCTTACCGACACCTGTTGCCAGTTTTTTCCACCATCATCACTTCGCAACAGACGTGTTCCATCAGCATTCGCGGCTAAAAGTACCTCTTGTTTCCCAGAGAGCACGGCTAACAGTGAGCAATCGGCCAGGGGTGGTTCAGTCTGACGCCAGACACCCATTCCCTGAACCGTGGCAACAGGAACCCGATCACTATTCAGGAAATTAAAGAGCATGCGATCTTCAGCATCGGCTTCACGCCACTGCCGACCACCATCATCACTACGCCGAAATTCCTGCCTGGTTGCGACAACCAGACTTAGCGAATCGGCTGCTACCAGACCAATGATCTGCTCACCGGGTAGGGAAACATCAGGCAACAATCGCCAGCGTCCTAGGCCACCTGGATCACTAAACATATAGAGGCCATTGTCGGTACCAACGTAAAGCACTCCTGCTTTTGCCATATTGTCTGGTTTACCGAACCTGCTTTACAACAGGCCCGGAAGGCCGCCTTTCTTCGGCCACCACTGACATATTACACGAACATCTTATGCCATATTTGCTCATTTGACGAACCAGATAGCGTCTCTATTATTGAATTCCTGAGTATTACGCAGTTGGACACTCTGAGTACCATACTAACCATAATATGCCGTATTGTACTGCCTTCGATACGTTCTCTCACATGAGTTCCCGCGCCGTTTGCCTAGGAGCACAGCTCTCTGGCCCGCATCCCATAGTACATAGCGGTAAACCATCGGTTAGCGCATCAGCAAACCACCATCACCCAGGCCCCACCGCTTGCGGAGGTTGAACCCGCCCTACCGCTATGGTAACGCATATGATCGACGAGACAACGGCGGCAACAGGGTCGTAGTCGCAGACCAGGTCGAAACAAGAAGCTGTGGACGGGTCCGGTGCTCACCTTTTTCACTCATTCTTCTTCAAGTGCAGAAACGTGTACGGCAGCGGCAGCGCTCTGTTCCAACGGTGGTCTGTATCGGTCCCTCGTTGGTATGCCGACGGTATCCGTCACCGCACGAGAGGGGCGGGTTTAGAACCCGCACCCCGAAGGTGTACTCATGCGCCAGTCGATATCTTCTCGTCGCACACGACACAACGCGGGCCGGAGGCCCGCGCACCCAGGTGACAGCGGGCTTCAGCGGCAGCGTGAGCAGTGCAGCCGCCGTCTGCCGTGCAATCCGCCCGCGCACCCAGGTGACAGCGGGCTTCAGCGGCAGTGTGAGCAGTGCACAGCCGCCGTCTGCCGTGCAATCCGCCCGTGCACCCAGGTGACAGCGGACTTCAGCGGCAGCCGATGCAGTGCAGCCGCCGTCGGCCGTGCAATCCGCCCGCGCACCCAGGTGACAGTGGACCTCAGCGGCAGCCGATGCAGGGCAGCCGCCGTCGGCCGTGCAATCCGCCCGCGCACCCAGGTGACAGCGGGCTTCAGCGGCAGCCGATGCAGGCGGTTCGTCGGTTCGCTCCGTCGTTGAACCGTATCGCACGTTTTCCCAAGCTGAGAACTCTGAAAACCCCTGCCGCAGCGGTAGCATTGGTTATAGGAGTGTGCTATGATAAGTTGAGTAATTCCGGCAAGAGCGCATCCCCGTTTGATGACTCCTCAAGATGTTTGTACATGATAACTCATGGCGGGATAAAGCTATGTCGCTTGCATCGATCCGGTATTTCTGGCGTAGTGCCGATCCGCTCCCCAGCGCTATTCGTTTCGCCTGTCTCTATATTCTTATTGCCGGAGCCTGGATCATCCTTTCTGATCGCCTGTTAAGTGAGCTGGTAACTAATACCGAAGAGCTGACGAACTGGCAGACCCTCAAAGGATGGGCCTTCGTCGCCATCATGGCAATCTGGCTAGGCATTGAGCGCTGGCGAATGATCTTGCACAATCAGCAGACTTATAACAAACTCCGCGCCGCGAATGCAGCACTTCAGGAACTTAATGCGTCGCTCGAACAGCGCATTGCTGAACACACAGCACCCTTACAGATGGCCAATCAGGAGTTGAGTGAACTTAATCAGGAACTTGAATCATTCACTGCTATCGTCTCACACGACCTGAAAGCCCCGCTGCGGGTGATTGATGGGTACAGTCAACTGCTATCCCGTTTTCACGCCGGTCATCTCGATGACGATGGCCGCCAGTGCATACAGAACATTCGAGCCGCGATCAAGCAGATGAATCAGTTGATCGATGATCTGTTGGCATACACCCACATTGAGCGTAAACCACTTCACTATACCGTTATCGATCTTGACAACATACTTCAGGAAATTCTTGCCCCATACACCGAGCAAATTATCGATCGTGGTGTTGTTGTCGAGCGCGACTTGCGCTGTTCTCGCCTATATGTCGATGCAACCGGCTTAACCATTGCACTACGTAATCTGATCGACAACGCGCTCAAGTTCAGCGTGCATGTTCCTCAACCACGACTGACGATAGGCTGTGATATTCAGCATAACGCGGTACGATTGTGGGTGAAAGACAACGGTATCGGCTTTGACATGCGTGATCATGACCGCATTTTTACTATTTTTCAGCGTTTAAATCCACAGGAAGCCTACCCTGGCACAGGTATTGGGCTGGCAATTGTACGCAAAGCGGTAGAGCGCATGGGTGGGCGAGTATGGGCGGAAAGCAGTCCCGGTGTTGGGGCAACCTTTTATCTGGAGATACCAAATGCCAACGCATCCTCTTCGCCTCCTACTGATTGAAGACAATCCATTCGACGCCGATCTCTTTCGGCGTACAATGCAACAGTTTAATCCCGCAGCGACTATCAATCATATCTCTTCATATCACGCAGCATACGAACATGTGCAGGGATTATCACCTGCCGATGTTCCATACGAAGGGGTCGTACTCGACCTGCACTTGCGTGACGGCGATGGACTTGATCTACTAGCTCTGATCCGGTCGCAAAACTTACCGCTTGCCGTCGTCATTTTGACCGGCGGCGGTGGCGATCATATGGTTATTAGTGCCCTTAAGGCTGGCGCCGATGATTATGTAATCAAGCGTGATGATTATCTTGACCACATTGGTGCGATTGTTGAACAGGCATGCCAGCGCTTTCATTCACAACAGGTTCGCCGAAGTCAGGCTATCCAGGTAACGGTGATTGAGTTATCGCCGAGCAATAGTGAAACAACCATTCAATACCTCCAACGCACAGCACCCCATTTACACTGCCGAAATATCCGTGGACAGCATTCGTTTCTGTACGAACTCGATCACGGTCATCCGGTCGGTGACGTTGTACTTATTGATTGTGCTCAACCTAATCTGGCAATGCTCGATCTGGTAAAAGAGTTAATTCAGTTTCGCCGGATCAATCAGCCGCTTATTGTTATGGCGCAACCGGGCAATGAAGAGTTCCCTCTCCAAGCGCTACGGCTGGGGGTTGCTGATTACATCATCAAGCGTGAAGGATTCCTTGGACAACTAGCTATTGCAATAGAAAATGCGCACTACCGCACCCAGCTCGATCAGCAACACCGCCGTTTGCAGTTGCAGGCGCAGGCTCTCAACGATGCCGCAAATACAATAGTCATTACCGATCGGGACGGTATTATCGAGTGGGCGAATCCTGCGTTCACCACACTTACTGGTTATGAGGTTAGCGAAGTGATCGGCCGTTCGACGCGGATTTTGCGCTCTGGCAAGCATGATCGAGCATTTTATGCTGAACTCTGGGATCAGATTTTGTCGGGCAAACCATGGCGAGGGCGGATCATCAATCGGCGGAAAGATGGTAGCCTCTACCATGAAGAGATGACCATTACGCCCGTTGCCGATGAGCATGGGCAGATTTATCGTTTCATTGCTATTAAACAAGATATTTCCGATCAAGTTGCCCGTGAACAACGGCGGGCAATCATCGCTACTATTGGCGCCTCATTACGTCCGGCTCAATTATGGTCAGAACTCACGCCAATTTTGCTTGGACAAGTGCGCGAGGTCATGCAGGCCGAGAGTATTGCGCTGCTCCGTTCAACCGAATCAATACTCCAGATCGATCTGGCGCTCGACTGTCTGGCCAGTCTCGAACAACAACCTGCCCTGCTCGCAGTGGTGACCGAACGGCTCAGTCGAACCGATGCGCCAATAGAACTTACCGATATTTTTGGAACATCGACGAAAGTTGTACTTGGTGTTCCCCTGAATGCTGCCAACCGCCAGATCGGTGCACTGCTTTTTACACGCGCAACCCCCCTAAGCGAATTTGAAATGAAACTGCTCAGAGATATTGCCGACCTAGCGGCAAATGCGCTCCATCGCACCGATCTGTTCGAGCGGCTCCGTGCAGCTAACGCTGAGTTACGTGCAGCCTACGACGAGACAATTGAAGGATGGTCGCGTGCGCTCGACCTGCGTGACCGCGAGACGGAAGGACATTCGCGGCGCGTAACCGAATTGACGGTACGAATCGCAGCCCGTATGGGCTTTAGTGAAGAAGAACTGGTGCATATCCGTCGCGGTGCGCTCTTGCACGACATTGGCAAAATGGGGATTCCCGATGCTATCCTGCTTAAACCTGGCCCTCTCGATGAGCAAGAATGGGCGATTATGCGGACTCATCCCACGCTGGCGGTCGAATTTTTACGACCGATTACGTTCCTCGCTCCTGCTCTCGACATTCCATGGTGCCATCACGAAAAATGGGATGGTACTGGTTATCCACGTGGGCTACGCGGTGAAGAAATTCCACTCGCTGCCCGTATCTTTGCGGTTGTCGATGTCTACGATGCTTTGACCAGTGATCGACCATATCGTGCAGCATGGCCTCACGAACGGGCATTGGCTTACATTCGCGAACAGGCCGGGCGTCATTTCGATCCACGAGTGGTAGAGGTGTTTGAACAGGTCATCACCGAAATCAACAGCAATGCTATAATGAAGTGAGTAACCGTCGCTAGCCCTTCTAGGCAAGCGATTGTCGTGTTTTGTACCAGGCAGTCTCACTGCCTGTCATGAGGTGTTGATATGCTGAATTTTCTCCGGCGTCTGCTCGGCGACAGCAACGAAAAGGAGCTGCGCCGGTTGCAACCAATTGTAGATGAGATCAATCGGCTCGCGCCAGCATTTGCGGCGCTCAGCGATGCTGAATTGCGCGCCAAGACTGATGAGTTTCGCAAACGTCTGGCCGATGGTGAGACGCTTGATGATATTTTGCCTGAAGCGTTTGCAACCGTGCGCGAGGCAGCCGCACGCACGATTGGGCTACGCCACTATGACGTGCAATTGATCGGTGGAATTGTCTTGCATCAGGGCAAGATCGCCGAGATGAAGACCGGTGAAGGTAAGACGCTAGTTGCAACCCTCCCGCTCTATCTTAACGCACTCGAAGGCAAAGGCGTACATCTAGTTACCGTAAACGACTACCTGGCCAAAGTCGGGGCCGGATGGATGGGACCAATCTACCACTTTCTTGGTCTCTCGGTGGGGTTTATCGCCCATGATCAGAGTGCGCTGTTCGATCCTGATTATATCGACCCCAATGCCAATCCTGAAGATCAGCGTCTCGTTCACTGGCGGCCATGTACGCGCCGCGAAGCCTACCTGGCTGACATCACCTACGGTACCAACAACGAGTTCGGCTTCGACTACCTGCGCGACAATATGGCTTACGAGAAGTCGCAGCTCGTGCAGCGTGAATTGCATTATGCCATCGTCGATGAAGTAGACAATATCTTGATCGACGAAGCACGTACTCCGTTGATTATCTCCGGCCCGGCCCAGAAATCTTCGGATCTGTACCGCCAGATGGCCCAACTCGTGCGCCAGTTGCGTCGTTCTTCGGTATCGGCCAAGCAGGTGAAAGAAGAGGGTTTGGAACCGGATGGCGACTTTTTCATCGACGAACGCACAAAGAGCATCTACTTGAGCGAAAAGGGGATCGAGAAGCTCGAACGGCTCCTCCGTATTCCACCGGGTGAAAGTCTCTTCGACCCTGAACACTACGAAAAGATGCACTATATTGAGAATGCGCTCAAAGCGCAATTTATCTACCAGCGTGATCGCGATTACATGGTTACACCAAACGGTGAAGTGGTGATCATTGACGAATTCACCGGGCGGGCAATGCCAGGACGACGCTGGAGTGATGGTCTCCATCAGGCAATCGAGGCCAAAGAAGGGGTGGCAATTAAGAACGAGAATGTAACGCTGGCCACCATTACCTTCCAGAACTATTTTCGTATGTACAAAAAGCTGGCCGGTATGACCGGTACCGCCTACACCGAACGCGAGGAGTTTGCCAAAATCTACAATCTTGAGGTTGTGGTCATCCCAACGCACAAGCCGATGATCCGTGAGGACCTGCCCGATCAAATTTACGCAACCGAAGAAGCGAAGTTCAAAGCGGTATTGCGTGAAGTGCAAGAAATGCACGAGCTTGGACGTCCGGTTCTCATCGGTACCACGTCAGTTGAGACATCCGAGCGCCTCAGTGCGATGTTGAAACAGGCCGGCATCCCGCATAACGTGCTCAATGCCAAGCACCATGAACGCGAAGCTGCCATCATAGCCCAGGCTGGCCGAAAGGGTGCCGTCACCGTCGCGACCAATATGGCCGGGCGTGGTACAGACATCTTGCTCGGTGGGAATCCTGATGGCCTGCTTGAAGAGTTTCTGCGCAAAGAAGGTCTTACCCTTGAAACTGCTACGCCGGAACAGAAGCGGGCAGCCTGGGAGAAAGCCCGCGCTCAGACTGAAGCGGAAGGTGAAGAGGTGCGTCGGCTCGGTGGTCTGCACGTCATCGGCACCGAACGACACGAAGCCCGCCGGATCGATAACCAGTTGCGCGGTCGTGCTGGTCGGCAAGGTGATCCGGGATCATCACGCTTCTTCCTTTCGCTCGAAGACGAACTACTGCGTCGTTTCGGGCCAGTAGATCGGATCAAGCGTTTAATGGAGCGCTTTGTCGACTCCGATGTGCCCTTGCAAGCTGGTCTGCTCGACCGCACCATCGAGAGCGCACAAACCCGCGTTGAAGGGTATAACTTCGATGTGCGCAAGCACACCGTCGAATTCGACGACGTGATGAATAAGCAGCGGCAGATCATCTATGCTGACCGTAGGGCTATCCTTGATGAAGCGGACATGCGTGAGCGCGTGCTTGATCTGATCGCTGAAGAGATCCAACTGCACATTGATGATCACCTGGTAGAAGGTTTTGGGGAAGCGGAACTGACAGACTTACTGCGTGCTTATCGTCGGATCAATCCAACATTGCCACCCTCGGTTACGGCTGAAACGCTAAAAGGAAAAACGAAAGAGGAGATCGAGCAGTACCTGCTTGATCATCTTGAGACAACGTATGCCGAGCGCGAGAAGGCAGTTACCCCCGATGTAATGCGTACCATTGAACGACGAGTCATGCTCGGCGCGATTGATCGGCAGTGGGTCGATTACCTGACGGCAATGGACGAGCTGCGGCAAAATATTTTGCTGCAAGCATACGCGCAACGTGATCCGCTGGTGGAATTCAAGCGCGAATCGTTCCGCATGTTCGATGAGCTAAAGCAGAACATTGCCCGCGATATTGTTCACAACATTATTCCGGCTACATTCCAATACGAGGCGTATCTACGCCAGATCGCCGAAGAGCAGGCGCGTCGTCTGGCAACTGCCCGCACGAGCGGTAACGGTAGTACCGAGACATCACGTAAGCCGCAGCGACGGACGACACCCCAGATTGGTCGTAATGATCCATGTCCATGCGGTAGTGGCAAGAAGTTCAAGCATTGCCATCTCGGACGTGAGCAAGAGTTAGCGGCTTTGCTGAACTCAGAATCAGTAGCCAGGCCGTCACAAGCAGTTCGTGCTACCCGTTCAACGGTTGCCGAAGAAGCAACCAGGATTCGGGACGCCATTGAGAGTGGGCAATTACCGTCAACCAAAACAACACCACGTGGTCGGCAATCGCCAGCAGTACCGCGCGGCAAAAAGCGGTAAACCATCGTTAGAATGGCAGCTATCATTGCAGAAGGGACGGGCCGGGAAACCCAACTTGTGGTTGTGTGATTGATATTGTATGGCGTCGTATTCATCACAGAATACGAGATAGCACAATTTTGGTAAGGACCATTCGCCAATAAAGGAGGGGCACGGCGGTATTGTGCCCCTAATGAATCCCGGCCACATCTTCCATTCCGTCAATACCATCGATACGGTCAACGTAGACGATACGGTTGATCCGGTCAGCGGTACCGTCCCCCGTCTGTCATCACGATTTACCGTATCACATTGCGAAAAACGACAAGTAAAAGATCAGGAAAAAGATAAATGACACTACATTTGCAAGCAATGCTGCCATATAGCAGGCCGCTGCCCGGCGCTTGCGAATCAGCATAAACACGAAACCCTCAACCACTACAGCCAGCGCAAACGCTGCTACTATTACGACTAGTGGGTTCTCTAGGGACAGTATTAATTGACCGAGCAATCCAATGACGACCGATGAAACCGTACTGGCAATTGCTGCGTCACCCAAGGCTCTGAACAGCGGTTGCCACTTGATCTGCACCAGAGTCAACCATTCCAATAACAACATCAAGATCAGTAGACCAACACCCACTGGGCTGAGAATGAGTTCGGTAAAGGGAAACATGAGTTTAACCTTTTAAAAGCTATACTTTACTGATGACAGACTGACCTCAGAGTGAATCATTGTGATAACTTGTCAAACGTCGAGCCAGGCTACCGGCTACGTGCAACGCTGCCGCAAAGGTTCGATCACGACTCAGTAGGCGTAATTCGCTACTCAGGAGATCGGTCAGCGTTACGGGATCAACCTTTACCATTCGTTCAATCGGAGGAGTAGCGGCAACAGTTGCCCGTGTACGGGCATGACCTGCATCGTCGATTTGCTCAACCACGAACTCGGCCCGCTGATTATCGACTGCCCGCAGCACAACGCTCGCCAGACCAGCTCTGGAGGGAGATAACGATGGCCGTATTTCAACACTCACCAGCCGAATGGCTGCCGGCCCAACACCGACCGCAGGACGACGCAAGTACAACCGAATAGTCTCACCTTCAACACCAACGGCTTCTTCAAGCGGCGCCCATTTCAGACAACTGGCTAACCAGCCGACAAAGAGCAGGGCTGCAACCGGATTCACTACTGTACCGGCAGCATATTCGATCACAATCTCATCGATCCGATGCAAGTGCGGTAAAAAGGTACGGCTATCGAAGAACTGGGCCACCAACTCACGCCAGGGGGTCAGACGAGTCCACCCCAGATCGCTCACTGCTGGCGCACCCTTTGCCTTTTGCTCAAAGGTTGCCAGCTCAGCCAGTTCTGTCAGTGGTTCGGTAAACGTCGTTGAATCGACAATGACTCGATCACACAACCGATACAGGCGTTGTACCAATGGTTGGGCGAACGGTTGAGGACCGGGCGCCCATAGGACAACCGGCAGATCAGGAACTAACAACGGCAACACTAGGCCTGCCAGTTGCCCAGCCGGCGTCCCACGAGCACTGATCGTAATTTGTTCACCACACACCTGGGTACGGCCAGCATTGGTAAGCGTACAGAGCGCTTGCACCTGAGCCTGCACCTCGGTTGTCGTACCGGGACGGTCGATGACAATCACTGTACGATTGGGATGCTGTGCAGTCAACCCTGGGGCAACTGACAGAATCTGTTCTGCCCAGGCATCATCTGGCGCCCGTGCTATCAAGTTCAGAGTCAAAGCCCGGATAACTGCCTGGCCACCAGCACTGGGATGGATGGCCTGTTCTTGCCACATCTGACGTAACTCACGCTCGATGGCGCCAATATCAATAGCCGCCTCGCTCATAATCTACTCCACCATTTCATAATCGCCGCCAGGATCGACCATCACGAGCGATAAACTCATCAGCCTCTACAGGCCCCCAACTTCCGGCTTCATAGTTTGGGAAGGGCTGTGGTGGGCCTTCGGCCCATGCCCGCAAGATTGGCGTCAACAATGCCCAGCTCGCCTCGACTTCATCACGACGGGTAAAGAGGGTGCCATCACCAAGCATGCAATCGAGTAAGAGCCGTTCGTATGCTTCCGGTGAAGTTACGCCAAACGATACCCCATACCGAAAATCCATCGTGACGGGCCGAATCTGAGGTTGACCAGGAGCTTTCGAGCTAAATTTGAGCGAAATCCCCTCATCGGGTTGTATCTTCATCGCCAGGACGTTTGGCTCAAGATCGTTCAATGGTGTATCGGCAAAAATCATCGTCGGGGCAGCCTTAAATTGGATGGCAATCTCGCTTACCCGCCGGGGTAAGCGCTTCCCACTGCGTAAGTAAAACGGTACCCCAGCCCAACGCCAGTTGTCGATGAAGAGTTTCAACGCCACATACGTTTCGGTCTGCGACGTCGGTGACACACCCTTCTCTTCCCGATAACCGCGCACCGGTCGGCCATTGGCACTGCCCGGCCCGTATTGACCACGTACAGTATCATGCAGCGCAATTGGACGTATGGCGTGTAAGACCTTCACCTTTTCATCACGCACGGCATCGGCGTCGTACACCGATGGTGGTTCCATCGCCACTAGACACAACAATTGCATCAGGTGATTCTGGATCATATCACGCAGTGCGCCAGAGGTGTCGTAGTAGCCACCGCGATCTTCGACCCCAATGGTTTCGGCAACAGTAATTTGCACATGATCGATATGACTCCGATGCCAGATTGGTTCAAAGATGGCGTTGGCAAAGCGGAAGATCAAGATATTCTGTACCGTCTCTTTGCCGAGATAATGGTCGATCCGGTAGACCTGATCTTCATTGAAAACTGACAGAACTTCGGCGTTGAGGGCCTGGGCACTGGTCAAATCGTGACCAAATGGCTTTTCAATAATGATGCGCGTCCAGCCAGACGAACGAGCCAAACCGTGGGCACCCAATTGGGCAATAATGGTTGGGTAGGCTTCCGGTGGGGTTGCCAAATAAAAGACGCGATTACCACCGGTACCACGCTCTCTATCAATTGCCGCCAGTCGTTCGACTAGACGACGATACGCATCAGCATCATCAAAATTGCCCCAATGGTAATAAATGCCCTGGGCAAAACTGGCCCACAATTCCGGATCGACCGGCCCTGAGCGAGAGTTCGCATCGACGGCTTCGCGAAGGAGATCGCGAAAAGAGTCATCGGTCCAATCACGACGGGCGAAACCGACCACCGAAAAGCCAGCCGGTAAACGACGTTCACGGGCCAGATTGTACAGCGCAGGTACCAGCTTACGCCTGGTCAAATCACCGCTAGCGCCGAAGATGACCATTGTGCACGGTTCAGGGGTACGACCCATACGCAACCCGGCACGTAGTGGGTTGTCTAGGAAAGCCATTGTCACGTTCACTTACTCCACTTTTTTTACTGCGTGGCCACCAAATTGTTGGCGTAGTGCCGCCAGAACTTTCATACTGAAACTATCTTCCTGGCGTGAACGAAAACGCATCTGTAACGACAGTGTAATAACCGGCGCCGGCACATTGAGATCAATGCTCTCTTGCACTGTCCAGCGACCTTCACCACTATCTTCAACGTAGCCACGGATACTCGACAAATCAGCATCGGCGGAAAATGCTCGTTCGGCCAGTTCTAACAACCATGAGCGTACAACACTCCCTTGATTCCAGAGATGACTAATTTTCGCCAGATCGAAATCGTATCGCGATTGGCGGAGGATCTCGAAGCCTTCGGCGTAGGCCTGCATCATCCCATATTCGATCCCGTTGTGGATCATCTTTACGAAATGACCGGCACCGTGAGGTCCACACAGCAAATAGCCTTCCGGTGGCGCAAGTGTTTGCAAGAGCGGCTCAACATGACGGAATGTAGCCTCATCACCACCGACCATCAGACAATAACCTACCTGCAAGCCCCAAATGCCTCCGCTCACGCCGACATCGAGAAAACGCAGGCCCTGGGCTGTTAACTGTTCAGCGTGGGCAATACTGGCCTTGTAGTTGTTGTTGGCGCCATCGATCACAATGTCGCCTACCGAAAGGAGTGGAGTCAAAGCGGCCAGATGCTCGTCGGTAGCCGCACCGGCTGGCAACATCAACCAGACTACTCGTGGTGGAGTGAGCATTGCTACCAGATCGGCCAGCTCTTCAGCGGCAATCATGTCGTGCTCGGCTGCCAACGCTCGTGCTTTTTCAACAGTGCGGTTGTACACAATCACCCGGTGCCCGCCTCGTCGCAAACGAATCGCCATGTTGGCTCCCATACGTCCAAGACCGATCAGACCTACTTCCATGATATGCTCCTTGATTATTCAAAGCAGGTAGGTGTATTGACAATTGTTGCACAGGCATTATACTCCCCTCTGATGATCGTGATGATACAATTCAATGGGTTCAGCGATCAATGTTGTTGCAGGAGCAACCGAATGTCAAACTCTACACCACGGCGAAATATATCCTCACCCTCTGGTGGTGTTCCTTATACTGGCGAGACGCGAGTGATGCGGCACCTGAATCGTTCGTCGCCCCATCACGCCAATCCTAAACGACGACGCTGGCCAATCGGCTGGATATTGTTAGGATTGGTTGGCTTGATCATCCTGGTGATTGGTCTGAGTTACTGGCAGGTACGGCAACTGGCGCAGCAGATTGTCGTCAGTGATCCACGTGGAGCAACGTTTGCCTCGCCCTGGCTGGGCGCCAACATTCTGGTGGTAGGCGTTGATATACGCCGTGATCGCCCGGAAGAAGGGATACGCAGTGATACACTGCTACTCGTGCGGTTTGACGGTATGGAAGGCTGGATCAACTTACTGTCAATTCCACGCGACACGCAAGTCGATATACCTGCACTTGGGGCGAGCAAAATCAACGCCGCTTATGCTTACGGGTATCGTCACGCTGCTGAACTCTACGGCACCGGGGTTAGTCCAGAACAGGCAGGTATGGCTTACGCTGCTGATGTGGTTGGCCGTTTTCTCAACCTTGAACAGCACGGTATGCGGGTCGATTATGTGGTACAGATCGATTTTGATGGCTTCGCAGCGCTGATTGATGCGCTTGGTGGCATCACTATCGATGTGCCACGACGCATTGTAGATGACAATTACCCGACTGCCGATTACGGGGTGATGCGGGTAGAGTTTGAACCTGGTCCGCAAAGAATGGATGGAGCGCGAGCATTGATTTATGCTCGTACTCGCCACGCCGATAACGATTTTGGACGCACCGAACGACAGCAACAGGTCGTACAGGCTATCGTGCAGGAGATTCAGCGACGTAACTGGCTAGAGCGCATCATGCTGTTGCCACGCCTGCGTGATGCTCTCGCCAAAACCGGTGAGACTCCGGCTATCCTGACAACGTTGCCGTTTGATCAGCTCGATTCGTTGCTGGCAATAGCACGACTGGCAGGGAGTCTCGACCCGGCACTGATTGGCCGCTACCGGATTGAACCGGGAAGTGTTGCGGTACAAATGAACGGTACAAACTTGATCTGGGACGCTAGCGACGTTGCGGCAATGGTTAACCGTTGGCTGACTCCACTGGGCGAAGCGAACGAACAGGCACACGTACAGGTATTCAACGGCACTGATGTCGCAGGCCTGGCCCGTCGTACCAGCGAAAAGCTCAAGACAAACGGTTTCACGGTTCTTGCACCCACCGATGCACCACCAGGCGACTATCCGCGCACGGTTGTCTATCAGGTTGGGAATACCCCCTTCACCGCCCGTCGCTTGGCCAAATTGCTCAATGCCCAATTGATCGTCGGTCATCCGGTGGGGATCAGCAGCGAAGCTGAAATCGTAGTAATTCTAGGTGATGATGCTGCGAGTGATGAGTAACATCGCCGCTTCCTCTCACCAGCGGGGGGATGTCAGGCAGGAAGAGAGGAACAGCCATGAACCAACCATCAATTCAGGTGTACGAGCATACCGATGATCTCTACCGGGCAGCCGCTGATGCAACAGCCAGACATATCCGTACCGCAATCGATGACCGTGGGCGGGCATTGATTGCCCTTTCCGGTGGTAGTCTGGCAACACGTCTCTATCCGTTGCTTGCCGGGCAGCCGTTCCGCGAACAGATTGACTGGCAGGTCGTTAGTATCGTATTTGCCGATGAGCGGTACGTACCATTCGATGATGTTGAGAACAACTATCGCGCTACCCGTCAAACGTTCCTTGATCATGTTCCGGTACAGTCGGATCACGTCTTCCCGGTACCAACCTACTATCGTGACCCTGAGCAGGCGGCAATGATCTACCAACAACAGGTGCGGGCACTACTGGGTGCGCATGGCGATCAGATTGATGTGGTGTTGTTGGGGATGGGGCCAGACGGTCATACAGCGTCTCTCTTTCCTCATCATCCATCGCTGAAGTCCATCACGGCTGATGCGTTGACGGTAGTCGTACCTGATGCACCAAAGCCACCTCCGTTACGGCTGAGTTTGACACCGGCCGCCCTCAGCACGGCGCGATTGGTGCTATTTGTCGTGAGCGGTGCCGATAAGGCGGCAGCGGTGAAGGCAGCACTGGATGAAACGGGAGATCCGCTCGCACAGCCTACCCGTCTGGTCAGACCAACCCATGGACAAGTTATCTGGATGCTTGATCAAGCAGCGGGAGAACAACTACGCTGAAGGTTGCTGATAGTCGTTTAATAGGAACGAAATTCCTGCTCACATCCGAGATGACGTATTGGGGGTTAGCGCACTCACGTTAGGACATATGGCTAGCAACCTGGATATCCAGAAGAGTTAGCCGGCATTAGTGACGGACGGAAGTGAGAGGAAGGGTCGAGTTCCTAACCCATTTCAATTTCCCCACTCCCGTCCCGTGGAGGAGAGGAAAGTGGCTGGGAAAAGGCGATGAGTGTTGGATGCACTCTACAGTACAGGCGCGTCACCCTGCACTGTTGTCCGTCGCATGATAGATTTCCCCTGCTCACCGCAAAACGCGGGCCAGAGGCCCGCACTCCCAAGAAAGAGGACGATTTTCCAATCGCACGCTAACAGATACGGGGGAGCTGTTCTCCGATCAACGTATCAACGACACGAGTACCACCAATACCGGTACGAGCAACAACAACTCCGGGATGGTCGGCAGTTGCGTAACCAATCAACGATGCCTCACGGCCTAGCGGATGATGACGCATTGTAGTCAGTAACAGCTCAGCATCAGCTCGCTCTACAAATACAATCAATTTCCCTTCATTGGCGATGTGCAGCGGATCCATACCGAGCAATTCACAGGCTGCCTGTACAGCAGGAGGTACCGGAATATCGCGTTCAACAATCTCAACGCCAATACCAGCAGCGTGGGCAATCTCATTAAGAGCTGCGGCTACTCCGCCACGTGTTGGATCGCGCATCGCATGAATACGTGCGCCGCTGGCAAGCATAACGCTAACCAGTTCGTGGAGCGCAGCCGTATCTGAAACAACCGGTGCGCCAAATTCAATACCTTCGCGCACGCTCAGAATCGCTACACCGTGTAACCCGATTGGTCCACTGACGATAATGGCATCGCCAGGACGGGCTTGATCGGGACCAATGTTGATACCGCTTGGGATCAAGCCAAAGCCGGTAGTGGTAATGTAGACCCCATCTCCATGACCGCGATCCACCACTTTCGTATCACCGGCAATCAGGTGAACACCGGCTTGCCGGGCAGCGCGTCCCATGCTCTCAGCAATAATACCGAGTTGGTCGAGCGGCATCCCCTCTTCGAGAATAAAGCTGGCAGTCAAGGCTATCGGCCGTGCTCCCATCATCGCAATGTCGTTGATCGTTCCATTCACTGCCAATTCGCCAATATTCCCACCAGGAAAGAACAATGGGCGCACGACGAAACTGTCAGTCGAGATAGCAATCCGGCTGTTGCCGACTTCGGTCACAGCGGCGTCGGCTAATGGGCTGTGCAGTGTGCCAAAAGCCGGCAGAAAGAGATGATTGATCAGTTCGGATGACAGCTTACCACCGGCGCCGTGCCCCATCACAACTGTGGGGTAGTCACGTAATGGTGCCGGACAGATCCAATTGCTAACGTCAAGTGGTTCGTTCATAGTGGTATCCAGCGTTTGTGTTCGTAGCGTTGCTCAAGGATAGCGAAGCGATCTTCAGCACCGATAGCATTCCCTCGCTTCAACACGTTATCCGCTCACCCCAACGTTTGCCGTTGGAATAAAGCGACCGTATTGATAGTACGCTGCACAGGCGCCCTCACTTGAAACCATTGTTGCCCCTAGCGGGGTTCGTGGCGTGCATTCCTTCCCAAATGCTGGGCATTGATTCGGTTTCAAGCGTCCCTGCAACACCTCACCGCTTCGACACAATACCGACTCGGTGGTCTGAATATTGCTTACATCAAACCGCCGCTCGGCATCAAATGCGGCGTAACGGTCGCTCAACCGCCAGCCACTGCGCGGGATAACACCAATGCCGCGCCATGCGCGGTCGGTAACGGTAAAGACATCGGCCAACATCTGTTTGGCAGCGACGTTTCCTTCAGGCCGCACAGCTCGCTCATACGCATTCTCAAGTTCAGCTCTACCCTGTTCAAGTTGCAGAATTACTCGTCGGATACCCTCTAGTACGTCGAGTGGCTCGAAGCCGGTAACAACAATCGGGACGCGGTATTTCTCAACCAACGGCTGGTACTCGGCAGTACCCATCACACTACACACATGACCGGCAGCTAGAAAACCCTGTACACGATTGGAGGGCGATTCCATGATAGCCCTAATGGCCGGAGGAACCAGAACGTGCGAAACCAGCATCGAGAAATTCTTGAGACCGAGGCGGGCTGCCTGATAGACTGCCATTGCGTTGGCCGGTGCAGTGGTCTCGAAGCCGATGGCAAAGAAAACTACTTCACGGTCGGGATGCTGCTGAGCAAGTTTGACTGCATCGAGTGGTGAATAGACAACGCGCACATCACCACCTTCGCTCTTCACGCGAAAGAGGTCTTTGCGGCTACCAGGAACCCGTAACATATCGCCAAATGAACAAAAGATGACTTCAGGTCGAGCCGCAATAGCTAAGGCCTTATCAATGATCTCTAGCGGCGTCACACAGACCGGACAGCCGGGACCGTGAATAAGTTCGATCTCTGGTGGAAGGAGTTGATCGATACCATTGCGAATAATCGAGTGGGTTTGACCGCCACAAACCTCCATAATCGCCCAGGATCGGGTTGTGATCCGGCGAATCTGGTCGAACATCCGTCGGGCCAGTTCGGGATCGCGAAACTCATCAAGATATTTCATGGCGATCCTCCGTATTGGGCTGGAGTTCTTCTTCGAGCACGCCGAGTGATTGGAAGAGGGCAAGCGTTTCACGAGCTGACTCTTCATCGAGCCGGGTGATGGCGAAGCCGACGTGCACGATGGTATAGTCACCAACTTGCAATTCGGGCAAATAGGCGAGACAGACTTCCTTAACGATCCCGTTGAAATCGACCTTGCCCATGCGGGTGAGGCCATTGTCGTAGATTTCGATAATACGACCAGGTATGCCAAGACACATACTATTTTTTCCTTTCAGATGGCGAATAAAACCTTCGCTTCAAACAAGAGAGCTAGCTATCACGCACGATGGAGGGCAACGATCACACGATTATTGCCCGAATCGGCAATGGCCAGCCACTGCGCGAACGCATACAAACCGTAAGGCCAGCAGAGTGAGTCTGGCGCAACAGCCTGCCAGCGATTTTCACCGCTCGCGGCAAAATCAGGCTGACCGTAGACGGCATTAGCCGACAAACCCAGACCAACCCGTGGCAGCGGTTGCCAAATCAAGATGCGATTGTTTGCGGTATCGGCAACCAGCAATCGGTCGGCTGAGCAGGTCACCGCATAAGGGAAACGCAGGCGCTGCGCACCCTGTGGCACGTGCGGTTGTTCAAAGGCGCTCTGCATATCAGCCTGCCCCAAGACCAGATCGGCAGGACGGTCATCAGTTGGCGGCGGTGTCCAACCCAGCACGCGATGATTACCGGCGTCGGCGACATAAAGTGTTTTGCCATCGCCGGCGATCGCGTGCGGCCAGCGAAAGCTGTAAGCAGTTGGGGGGCCGCCGCGATTCTCAGCGTTCTGAAACCCGTCTTCCTGGCCGAGGATCAGATCGGGCGGCTGATGAGCCTCTGGAAGACCCTTCCATCCCAACACCCGTCGATTACCGGTATCAGCAATGTAAAACCACCCCGCGATCCAGGCTACTCCATACGGCCAGTAGAGCGTCGTTGGACCCACTGCACCACCACGATTTGGCTCGATGTCAAACAGCGAATCCTGACCAATCACACTATCCGGCGGCGTGTCAGACCGTTCTGGAATCCGATGCCAACATAATACACGATGATGCCAGGCATCGGCAAGGTATAAGCGATCTGCGGCTACCGTTACCCCGGTAGGGACGTGAAACCCGTTGGTTGGGCCACGACCGGCTGCTCGCGGGCCTTCGTGATAGAAATCGGGTTGACCAAGCACCAAATCAGCAGGTTGGTGATCGGTTGTGGGTAGACCATGCCAGATCAACACGCGATGATTACCGGTATCTACCACGATCAACCGTTCGTGATCGAGATAAACACCGCGTGGTGCGTAGAGATTGGTTGGAGTAGCCGTCGCCGCCGGTAGGGCCAGCCCACCGGGTGCTGGCGCACCAAGCCAGCGTACAGGGTGGAACGTGCTCATTGTGGTCGCACCCAAATAAAGCCATCCACGACACGCAACGGAAATGGTTCAAGCTGGGCCTGGGGCGCCGTCAGGCATTCACCGCTCGCGACATCAAAACAGAAGCCATGCCACGGACAGGTGAGTGTGCCATGTTCTGGATCGAGCATTCCACCATCCAGCGGACGACCCTGATGGGCGCATGCATTGCGGAAAGCACTCAGACGATTGGCAACATTGACAATGAGAACACTACCGCGCTCGGTCGGAATACTGATCATCTGCCCAGACGGCACAGCCGACACTGCCGGGCCACGCACCCAGCCTCTGCTCTCATCTGGTGGCGTCTGCGCATCTGATCGTAATATCGCTGGCACCGGTTGATCGGAGAGTACCTCAAGCCGGATGATCTCTGGTACTTCGCGTAACAACACCTCTTCAACGTGTTTACGCAGCGTAAACGCCGATAGTGAGCAGCCGTTGCACGATCCATACAGACGCAGATAAGCAACACCGTCCCGAACATCAACTAACTCGGCATCACCACCGTGTGACTGCATATACGGCCGAGCATTGTCGAGCACACGTCGAGCACGAGTGAGCGGATCGGCGCGCATGATCCCATGCATTATCAGCAACGCATACACCGCCGGATCGGCCACCAATTCCAGCAACAACTCTTTGCCGCGCGGGTCTTGCTTCAGATGGCGCACCATCGTAGTGAGTGCCAGCTTATGAAATGCCTCAATAGCCTGTTTCAACTCAAGTGCAACGGCCTGGGCCGACGGTTCCAGTTTGGCTACGGCGGCTACCGCTGCATCAACACGGGCAGCTACTGATTCGAGTTCATCGGCGACAGTGTGCGATTGGGTCATAGCTATCTCGTTCTCTCATTCACCGTAACTGATCATACGCTCCAGCACTTCTTCACTGCGCATCACAAGTATGTCGGCAAATGCACGGCGTGCCATGATCTGTAGCGTATCCTCGATTTTGCCGGCAGGTAACGCAGGGAGGGTTCGCCCTGCAACCGCTTGCAAAACAAAACAGGCACCGGCATGATTATCGAGCAGAAAATCCTGAAACATTGCGGCGACAAATTGATCAAGCCAGACCCCTTCACCTTGCGGATCGCTACGCAGGCGGGCCAGAGCAGTCTCGGCGCCAGCACAACGTTGGACGATGCGCTCAACAAAGCGATCAACGGCCATCATTATAAGCAGATCAAATTGTTGACGTTGGTATAGTTCCATAGGTCTGGCAAACGGTTTCTCTGTCTCTGCTACCACTCAGGGCAGATATGTTCATAGCATTCGATAACCCACGCTAATTCACTCGCGAATGTGCCGCACGCAATCCAAGCCGTGAACTCAATCTCTCGCGTTGTTCACCACTGCTTCATGGTGATCGATGTTTGCCAGCAGTTCGTGAATCGTTGCCACGGCTCCCTCATCACCAATCTGCGCAAAAAGAGTGGCAGCCTGCATCAGACGTGCGCGGGCTTCGGCGAAGATACCAAGGTGAGCGAGTGCATTCCCCAGGTTTGCCAGCAACCGGGCATAGCCCGCCGGATCGGCTACCGGGTCACGTCGTGATAACAGGTCTTCGTAGATGGAAACCGCTTCCAGAAGATGATCGGCAGGGTGCGCTGAATGCACATATTGCAGGGCATTCGCCAGATTCATGCGCACACTCATCCATTCCTGCGGATGCTGGTGTGGATCGTACACACTCAGCGCTGCCCGCAATGCCTGTACGGCAATCGCACCGCGTAGACGATCACCGGCCTCGGTCATCGGCATTGCCAGGTATGCCAGAGCCAGGTTGTTCTGTAGAAACGCAAATTCCAGCGGGTGGGTCTCTCGCTGGAAGAAACGCAACGCCTCTTGATAGCAGCGCACGACGGCCTGGAGCAAACTACGTTGACCATTGGCACGCTCTTGTAAAATCTGGCCCAACTGCATCGCGGCACGGGCACGTACTTCAACAAGACCATCGGCGGGAATGAGATCAAGTGCTTTTTGCAACCACGCCGTGATCGCCGTCAATTCGCCACCGGTTTGGATAGCCAGCTCGGCCCGGTTAATATATATCTGACCAGCCAGCGGCGGTGAAACAGGCAGAGCCGCATTGATGGCTTCCGCAAAGTAGTGATCCGCAGCCGACAGATCATCGCGTTCGATAGCAGCAGCGGCGTATGTGATCAAGCCAAGTGCCCGGATTTCACCGGTTGCCGCAGCGAGTGATGGCAACTCGTGACGATGGCCCATTGTGAAGGCAGCAATCTCGTACAAACAGGCCAACTCCTCATCGAGCAGCACGTACAGCAGCAGATCAGCATCGGCTGAGCCGGTCAAGACATACCGATTGTACGCCGCAATCGGTTGCGGAAAAGGTGGCAAGGCGGCCAGAGCCACCGAGAGATTACCCGCCAGGGCATGAGCGTAAAACTGCCATGCAGTTGGCCACTCGGTTGGGGTTGCCCCGCGCAACAAAGCAGCTAGCGCAGTTGCAGCGCAGGGTTCGTCAGTTGGCGGCAATACAAGATAACCGGCCGGTAGAGCAAAAATTCCTAACGGTTGCGGACGAATTGTCAGATAGCTCATGCCATTTCCTCGGCAACTGGCTGTAACGTCATGCGCAGAACGCCATTGGTTGCATCCCACACTGCCCGCCGCCAACCGGGCACTACATCGGGCGGTAATGCTTCCCAAATTAAGACACTCCGATCACCACGTGCATTACGTTGCTTGAGCAGTAAGCCTCCGGCTGCTGGACCACAGAGTGGAACCAGCCAAACCTCATCTCCACGCGGCAACACGACCAGGAGATCGGTCGGAAAATAACGTTGGGCCAGCGTCGCCGGTAGATGAAGATAGCCCTGTGCTGTCAGCTCAAGCAGCCACGTTTCCATGATGATCACTACTGTTATCAACCACTCTGGCATAGCCTGGATATGGTTGCCATGGGTTATGGTGAAGATGGTGGGCCAAGTCCTCCATACGAGCCGCGACTGGGGGGCTAAGCGGGGCGCCAATTGTGAAATTGACCCCTTCAATCAGATACACCTGGATTGAACGTGGGTATTCATCTTTGAGCAGCCAGCGCCCAAACGCCAGTGCGTGATCCCAACGAAACGCATGCAGGTTGATCCCGGTGAGCGGTGGCAATTGTTCGACGATCGAACCAGGTACAGAGTAAATCGTTCCGGCTTCAGCACCGGTGCGAGCGGCATCAACCAGGATCACCATCTCGACCCCTCGCATCCGAAAGGCAACATCCATCCCGCTGGTGCCGGCATCGGCGACGCCAACACCGGGCGGTAAGCCCAGTTCAAGCAATCGCCGCACCAACACCGGTCCCACGGCATCGTCGCCGCGTAGCAGGTTCCCACAACCGATAATGAGCAACTGTTCAGACATACACCGTCTATTTCCAGCTCAGGGCAAGCAAGATACATTCCGTCTGCACCGATGATCCCATCAGACACCGGTGCAGACATCCTTGCGCGCTTGCCCCCGCTACGCGCCTTCTCCAATACGGAACTGTGCTAACTCCTTGCCGGTCTTTTCGTCGTAGGCGTGTACGGTGCAGACCAGACAGGAGTCGTAGCTCCGTGCCACATGACCGAGTTCAACCGGATCGCCTGGATCGGCAATCGGTGTGCCAATAAACGCCTGCTCCATCGGCCCATTGACTTCACGGCCATCACGTGGCCCGATATTCCAGGCCGTTGGCGTCACTACCTGATAATTTTCAATCTTGCCGTCTTTGAGCACGATCCAGTCCGAGAGGCTCCCACGGGCAGCCTCTGTTGAACCGAAACCACGTCCTTCGGGAAGCTCTTTCGGTTTGATGTAAAACTTCTCGTGCAGATTGATCTGATCGAGCCACTTGCGAACCAGCTTGTAATATTTGGGTGCTTCGTGCATTCGAGCCATCACCCGCACCAACACACTTGGGCCAACGGTCGTTACTGCATCAAGGAACAGCGGATCGTAATCTTGCCAGTCGGCAGCCCCCGGACGACCGGCAATCACCTGACGGGCCAGCGGACCAGCCTCTACCGGATGACTGCCAACGCCAGGGATCAGGTAGCGTGGCGCCTTTGCCCACGAATACTTACCTTGACGATGCCCCACAGCCGGATCGATAGGTTCCGTCCGACCTTCAAACGGATGCAGCGCGTGACTACCCTCGTAGAAGGAATGGGTCACATCTTCGCGTACATTCGCCTGATCGAAATCGTAGAACTGACCATTGACATAGACTCCCGAGCGGGCAATAAGCGCTGCATTACGTCCATCGATAGTTGGACGAGCGTACCGTTCAGGATGGAAATAGGTACCGGTAGCAATATAGTTATTCCAGCCAGCGCCGTACTTATCAAGACCGGCAGCCAACGCAAAGCGCAGGAAAAATCCACAGTCTGAGTTGTAATGGCGTTCGTTCTCGTGCATCCATTCCATCACGTCGGCCCAACTCTTGTTTTGCAGCCAGCGATCGACCGAACAGCCGAGCCACTTCTTCTCAAGCCATTCATCTTTCCAATACTCAAGAATAGCGATGGCGCGCGTAATATCGGCCAACGTCGGCGCACACATCACCCCACCGGGGATCATAAAGCTCGAATGAGGCCACTGGCCGCCAAAAATGGCGTAAATCTCAACCGGCTTATTCGAGAGTGTTACCCCGTGCTCGTAGCTGACGCCGACGAAAGGAGCAAAACGGCGTACCGCCTCATCGTATTCGGGGAGATGGGCGTATTTCTTGTTCGTCAAATCAATCGCAAAAAGGGCGTAGAACCAGCGAGGAATGCTCTGCAAGGTCTCACAAGCCTGTGCGATATTGCGAATGAGTGTCGCGTTTGGTGGCAACTCGGTTTGCCAGGCTGTATCGAGGGCATAAGCCGCTTTGGTTAAATGACTCCCACCACAGATGCCACAAATCCGTGGAGTTACGATCAAACCAGCCTGCGGGTCTTTTCCCTTCAGAATAATCTCAAAGCCGCGAAACATTGAGGCTTCAGTCCAAGCACTGGTCACAACGCCATCGCGAATAGTAACGCGCAGATCGAGATCACCCTCAACTCGACCAAGAGGGCTAATCCGCAGATCACGACCGGTGAGCGTTGCCGGATTTTCGATAATATTGACCATTGCCAGCTTCTCCCATTGCTAAACGACGAACATATCTTCCTTGGCCCACTTGGGAGCCGCCACACGAGCCGCTGCTGCCAGCGCCATATAACTGATCGGATCAGTACCGGTTGGAACTTCTTTCGGAATGGCCCCACTAATCTTCTGCGTCTTGAACACAGTACCAGGCGCCAGATCGAAGAACGGAAACTCAGGTTCGGTACAGCCGGTGCACGGCATACCGGCGCGAGTCTTCGACGACTGGCGGTTCCAGAGAATGCGATTACAGGGCGAACGAGTCATAGGGCCGCGACAGCCAAATTCGTAAAAGAGACAGCCAGTGCGGGTACCCTGACCGAATTCGAGGGTCGATTGTTTGTATTCAAAAAACTGAACGCGAGTGCAGCCGGTTTGGGTGAAGCTGGTAAAGAAGGTTTTCGGACGTTGCAACTCATCGAGGGCAATATCGGCAGCCCGACCACTGGCGACAGCGACCAGAATCTGTGTCACCCAATCGGGGTGCGCCGGGCAGCCGGGGATGTTAATCACCGGCAAACCGGCCTTAGAACGCCAGTTGGGGCCAAGGAAACCGCCCAATTCGCGCTTATGGAATTGAAGGCCGGTTGATTGGCTGGGGTTGGGAGCCATGGCCGGAATACCACCCCAACACGCACAATCACCGATAGCAACCACAATACTGGCCTGCGCCGCCAGTTCGCGGACCCACTCTTGCATTGGTCGGTCGGCAAACATATTGTAGCGTCCGGTACCGTTTGGCGCCTGGATTACGGTACCCTCAAACACGAAAATGTCAAGTGGACGGGCGCCGCTGGCACAATCGTAAAAAATGCGCTTAGCGTTCTCGCCCAACTCCATACCGAGCGACGGATGCCACAGAATCTCAATGCCAAAATCGGTTACCAGATCGCATGCACTGGGTTCCTCGGCATTGAGGAATGACATCGTGTTGCCGCTACAAGCGCCACCCTGTAGCCAGAGCAGTGTTGCCATGAATGCGTCTCCTTCATCCTCTCAAAACGAACAAACAAATCATACTGCCCGGTTACGCTATGCAATCGTCTTGGTACCCTTGGGTCGCGCTTGCATCTGTTCGCGCAGCCACGCCATCCACTCCTGCAAACCGGTTTCACTGCGGGCCGAGGTAGCAATAATGGGTGCCAATGGGTTCACTGCCCGAATATTCTCCTCAGCCATTGCCCGATCAAACCCAACTGGCCCGGCCAGGTCCATCTTGGTCAACAACACAGCATCAGCAGTCGCAAACGTCGCCGGGTATTTCAAGGGTTTATCTTCACCCTCGGTAGTTGACAACAACACCACCCGTGCCGCCTCACCGAGGTCGTAACCGGCAGGACAGACAAGATTCCCAACATTTTCGATAAACAGCAGATCGATCTGGTTGAGATCCCAATCGGCCAGATGGCGGGCCACGATGTCAGCTTCGAGATGACACATATCACCAGTCTGAATCTGACGCACCAGACCACCACTGCGCGCCAAACGTCGGGCATCGTTGTCAGTCGCGAGATCACCGACCAGGGCGGCAACACGACACTCGGCGAGCATCACCCGCATCGTCGCCTCAAGCAGACTGGTCTTACCTGCGCCAGGACTAGAAAGCAGATTGATCACCGTCACACCCGCAGCGTGGAAGCGAGATCGTAACTCGGCAGCGAGCTGATCATTCTTGCTCAACACACCCTGACGTATCTCGATTAAGCGTTTTGTTTCGTAACTCATAGCGTCTCCAGAGCAACCAGTTCCAATTCACGGCCATGAACGATCTGCCCACAAGGACGATGACAGGATGGACAGCGAAACAGTCGCGGATTGGGTAATGTCACTTCAGTACGACAGTTAGGACAAAAAACTACGACTGGTACCTCTTCGATTATCAGTTCGGCGTTCGCCAGTGGGGTACCCTCGGCGGCAATAGCGAAACTGAAGCGCAAGGCATCGGCAACTACACCAGATAACGCACCGATGCGTACATGAACAGCACTGATCTGTTCAGCACCTGCCTCCTGAGCTGCTTTGGTAGCAATATTGACGATATTGTATGCAATCGATAATTCGTGCATGAACTTACTTCAGCGAACGACCAAAACGACGACCGAATTCGACAATCAGCGCAGCAGCGCGTTGGACATCGGGGTCACGGAGCGCCTTGAGCAATCCAAACACACCTACCGCTTTCGGCGACTGCCGTAACTCTTTGCGACTGGCAACGAAGGCATCGCCTGCTTCGCCCACCAGGCGCACTGTTTCTGGATCGAACACGCCCGAATCCAGGAGGGCATCGAATTCTTCCGAGGCGATAAATGGTTCGATGCGCTCAATCACCTCAATAAAGTTCGGCGCCACGGCGACTAAGCGGGGGAAATAGGGCAAGAAGGTAACCATTGCATCGATAAGTTGGGTCGGCGTCACCGACTGGGCTACCATAACGTTCCGCATCTCTTCAATCGAACTGCGGATATTCTCGGTCAGCTCATCACCACGGGCCAACAGGTGATCGAGGGCGCTTACCAAGAAGGAGAGTAACTCGCTGTGAGTCAGCAGGCGCTCGAGTGCGGCCAGAACTTCAGGTTTGGTCAGAGTCGTCAGAAGACGTTGAAACGCAGGTTGTGCTGTCAGTGCAGCCAACTGCTCGACGGTATCGGTAAGTTGGGGAAGTGTGCGCGAC
>JAGHYT010000034.1:0-34654 GCA_017743535.1 Chloroflexus sp. | reverse complement strand
AACCCGATGGGCGCGTCACACACCCAGCGATGCGGGCCGGAGGCCCGCGCACCCAGGATGGCCCAATATACGGGCTGGAGGCCCGCGCGCCTAGGAACCCAATGGGCGCGTTACGCACCTAGCGATGCGGGCCGGAGGCCCGCGCGCCCAGGATGGCCCATGATACGGGCCGGAGGCCTGCGCGCCCGGGAACCCGATGGGCGTCACGTACCTAGCGATGCGGGCCGGAGGCCCGCGCGCCCAGGATGGCCCATGATACGGGCTGGAGGCCTGCGCGCGCAGAAACCCGATGGGCGCGTCACACACCCAGCGATGCGGGCCGGAGGCCCGCGCACCCAGGAACCCAGTGGGCGCGTCGCACACCCAGCGATGCGGGCCGGAGGCCCGCGCACCCAGGATGTCCCATGATACGGGCTGGAGGCCTGCGCGCCCAGGATGCCCCATGATACGGGCCGGAGGCCTGCGCTTACAGGCGAGAGTCGCTATCAGCAGCGAACTATGTGGGCATCGAATGCAACCTGAAGCTAAAAGCTGCGAACCCGCTCACTCACCTTATCGTTGCTTCCACCAAGTAGCAGCTTCAGCAAACAGTTGTGTATCAGGTTGTAATAGAGCGGCGCAAGCCAGATCGGTTTCAATCGCAGGATCGGTGGGGTCTTTCAGAAAGCGCCCCCAGGCCCGAATGAAATAGATGGCGGCACGTTCAGGAACAACCGCCAGCGCACGTTCACTCTCTGACACGAGGTACTCACCTAATGTCGTTTCCCATCCCTGCGCAACCGTCCCCACCATAAGCGGCGACTCAACGTTGAAAATATCAGCCGGTGTATAACCGCGCATCTGGGCCACTGCGCCATCGTAGTCACCAAAAAACACATAGTTGATCGGTGGAAAAGCACTCTCGTCAATTGCTCTGAGGTGAGCATCGTGTATCTTCTGGATCAGGCGCTGATTCCAGCGCAGTGATCTGCCAGTCGTTGGTGGATCGCTATTACCAGCAGTATTTACCGCAGTATTAATTGCTGCCAGAGCATCTATCCAGAGATCGGCCTGAGTAAATGCCACAGCCTGTCGATTCTGATCGGCGAACGGAGCTGTTTGATATTCAGGCACTAATTCACTGATGGTGCGTTCGACCATCTGACTCTTTTCCCAGCTATAGACCTGGTAAAAAGGATAGTACACTCCGCAGGCATAGCAAAAAACGTAGCGTTCTGACTGATCAAGCACCACTTCAGCAACACCATCGCCGTCGAGGTCGGCGATAGTACCTAACCCCGGACTCGACGAGAAGGCAACCAATTCCTGACGTAGCGTATTGTCGGCAAAGCTGAACAGATGGTAACTACCACTGTGCGCACCCAAGCCGCCCTCGATCTGCAACCAGATTCGTTCAGGCGCAATGTTGACCTGTCGTACTACGCCAATAAAATCCGGTTCGAGTGTTTCTGTACCTTCACCAGACTTCAACGACTGACGATCAAGCTGTTGCCAGCCCCCAACTGTGTACTCGTACACAGCAATAAAATGAGGCACTGATGGATCGAGGTCGAAATTTCGCATACCGGTGCTGTAAACAACCCACAATTGGCGTTCCCCATCAGCAGTGAGTGGCTGGGCTGCGAAACTATCAAATGCGTTTGCCGGTAGGTTTTCCCGTACCAGTGCAAAAAGTTCGGCGAGCTTTGGATCGATAGTGGTCGGCTCAGCAGCGCCTTCCGGTAAAGTGTATTGCTCGCCAGGCTGACACTCACCCCGAAAGAAGGCCCACTCCTCACACAATGAAAGATCATCAAACAGACATACACCAATCTGCCCACCATCGCTAGTTGTCTGAATTTCCAGCCGACCTCCCTGTTCGTTGCAGTAACTAGTAGCCGGATTAGCGAGACCGACAACGGGGGTAGTGGTCGGTGATCGTTCCGGTTCACGCTATGGTAAAGATGGGCCAAAAGTCATTTCAGTCGGTTTTGCGATGGTTGCAGCAGGAGACGAAGAAAGTTCTGTAGCACAACCTGCGTTAACGAGGAGCAGTCCAATGAGAACTGCACGAAGTAAGACACGAATGACTATAGACATGAACATTACCTTTACCGGCACGCGACATCCAGAAATGGAGGAGGAAACACGTTTAACGGCCCATCGTATAAAACTCATCGTTAGGACGGAGAGCGCTCATATTCGCCAGCCGATTACTCATTGCGAAGAACGCTGCAATCGCACCAATTTCCCAGATGTCGTCCTGGGTCAGCCCATGCTGGAACAAGGGTTGCCAGTCCTCTTCACTAATACGAGCCGAGTCGAGTGCTACCTTCAAAGCATAATCGAGAATGGCACGTTGGCGAGGGGTAATTTCGGCGCGTCGGTAGTTAGTCGCAATTTGATCGGCCAGACGCGGATTTTTACTGCGAATGCGGAGAATTGCACCGTGGGCAATGACACAGTACAAACAATCATTTGCCGCCGAAGTCGCTACGACGATCATCTCTTTCTCGGCCTTGCTCAGATTGGAAGGACGTTCCATTAAGGCATCGTGGTAGGCAAAAAAGGCCCGAAACTCATCGGGCCGTTGCGCAAGTGCCAGAAAGACGTTGGGGATAAAACCACTCTTTTCAGCGACCTTCTCGATCCGTTCACGAATATCATCGGGTAAGTCTGCAATTCGATCAGGTATCGGAAACCGGCTAATTGGGCGTTCGCTGGTATTCACGGCAGTACTCCTTACGGGGGAGAGATGCTTCGATGAATATTATAGCATGGCGAAGATAGGAGAGAGGGGCAGGTTAGTAACTGGCCTAAAGCACTCCCTTCCTCTTCCTGTGTGGGAGAGCAAGGGGCTGCGAGAATGAGGGGGAGGCGCGATTCACGGCCAGACCAAGACCCATCGTCTCGCCAATTATGCCCGTCACCGCATCGGGAGGAGCGGGTTGCCCCACACTTGCGGCGGTCTAAGAGCATGATCAAAAACTCAGATTTCTTATTGTGAACGTACCGTGCCCGAGCAACCACCGCGTTGGGAAGACCAACGTTCTGTTTCTCCATCCGCTGCACGTCCCCTCTGCCGAGGGGCAGCGCCAGGCGCTGCGCGTGACGGGTTGGGTGAGTGACGTTCACCCCGCATCCCAACGTTCCTCCCGTGCGGGATCGAAAGGGGGCCAGGAGGAAGGTGAGGGGCGCCAAGCGTGCGCCGCAGCACCGACGCTGCAACGGTTGCAACCCTGTTCCAGCGCATCGCGGAGACGTATGCGGTGCCCGCCACCGGTTCCCTAACCATTATGGCGCTGTTTTAGTCGAGCCTCATCAACAGCCTAGGTTTTTGATCACGCTCTGAAAAGGGTAGGCGGACTCCACTCACTCATTGCAGGATGCAGGACAGCGGCCAGTGCTCCCACGTATTAAGAATCTGGAAACTTGAGAAGCTCTACTCTTATCATACACTCGCACCAACATGATTTTTCGGCTATACTATTCATGTTACCTGATTGACCGATCGCCGTCGATGGGGACGGAACGTAAGCGTCAGCCAGTGTGCGCATGCGTTACTACGTCCCGCTACGGCGAATCGTGGCGGGTCTTTGATATGCATAACATACGGAAAGGAAGGTAGTGCCGATGACCGTCTCGATCAAAGAAATCAGTGCCGATCCGGGATTTGGGCACGATCTACCGCCGCACACGCTCCGCGATATGCTGCGGTACATGATGTTGGCACGCGCACTCGATGAGCGTATGTGGGTACTCAATCGCGCAGGCAAAGCGCCGTTTGTGATTAGTTGTCAGGGACATGAAGCAGCCCAGGTTGGAGCCGCCTTTGCCTTAACGCGCGGAAAAGATTTTATCTTACCGTACTATCGCGGTCTGGCAATGGTGCTGGTGATGGGCATGACCCCTACTGAGGTGATGCTAGGCCTGTTTGCCCGCGCCACTGATCCTAGCTCTGGTGGCCGACAGATGCCAGCCCACTACGGTTGCCGGCGTTTGAAGATTGTCACTCAATCATCACCGGTTGGCACGCAAATTCCGCATGCCGCAGGAATTGGTCTTGCCGAAAAGATTAAGGGTGGCGACGCGGTGGTATGGGTATCCTTTGGCGAGGGTACGACCAGTCAGGGTGATTTCCACGAAGGAGTTAATCTGGCAGCCGTACACCGGCTGCCGGTCATTTTTCAATGTGAAAATAACGAATACGCCATTAGTGTTCATCAGCGTCAGCAGATGGCAATCGGGAGTGTCGCCGAACGCGCCGCAGCGTATGGGATTCCCGGCATAAGTGTTGATGGTACCGATGTGCTGGCGGTTTATGAAGTAACCCGCCGTGCCGTAGAGCGTGCCCGTCGTGGTGATGGGCCAACCCTAATCGAAGCACGGGTAGTACGCATGACGGCCCACTCAAGCGATGACAATGATCGCACCTATCGCCCACCGCACGAAATCACTCTGGTTCGCCATCAAGACCCGATTGTGCGGTTCGTTGCGCAGTTGCGGGAACACGGCATCTTGAGCGAAGCCGAAGAGCAAGAGATGCGAGCCGAGATCAAGGCCATTGTTGATCGGGCAACTGAAGAGGCCGAACAGGCACCAATGCCCGAGCCAGAAACGCTCTACGATCATGTCTATGCACCACCACGCCAACGTCGTTAGTCTGCCAGGGAGGACGTTATGCCTGAGATGAATCTGCTCGAAGCTATTCGCCAGGGTCTAGATGAGGCAATGGCAGCCGATCCGCGCGTATTTATTTTTGGTGAAGATGTTGGCAAGCGTGGCGGTGTCTTCCGTGTCACAGAAGGTCTCTACGACAAGTATGGACCGATGCGCGTTATCGACTCGCCGTTGGCCGAGAGTGTGATCGTCGGCGCGTGTATCGGAGCCGCTATGAACGATATGCTGCCAATTGCCGAGATTCAATTTGCCGATTTTATTGCGCCAGCATTCAACCAGATCGTGCAAGAGGCAGCCCGTATTCACTATCGCTCAAACGGTGATTGGGAAGTGCCGCTGGTGATCCGTGTGCCTTACGGCGGCGGTATCCACGGCGCACTCTACCATAGTCAGAGTGTTGAAGCATTCTTTGCCCATGTCCCTGGTTTGAAAGTGGTTACTCCTTCAACCCCTTACGATGCCAAAGGGTTGCTGAAAAGTGCTATCGAGGACCCGAATCCGGTACTCTTTCTCGAACATAAGAAGACCTATCGCCTGATCAAAGGCTTTGTACCCGAAGAGGACTATCGGGTTCCCATTGGTCCCGCCGACATCAAACGCCCCGGTGAGGATATTTCTGTCTTTGCGTATGGCCTGATGTTGCACTACTGCCTGGAAGCTGCGCAAACACTAGCCGCAGAAGGAGTCAGTATTGAGGTAGTTGATCTGCGCACGTTGCGCCCACTCGATACCGAGACAATTCTCGCCAGTGTACGGCGTACCGGCAAGGTGTTGATCGTGCACGAAGATAATCTGTTTGGCGGGTTTGGCGGTGAAGTAGCGGCGATTATTGCCGAACATGCATTTGAGTATCTCGACGGGCCGATTGTTCGGATCGGCGGCCCGGATGTACCGGCAATGCCATTTGCCCATTCGCTGGAAGCGGCTTTTATGCCATCACCAGCTTCGATTGCCGCAGCAATGCGTCGCCTGGCAGCGTATTGATACGCTCAACCCAGCATGATCCGACGACAACGAAACAGGTCAGTGCGTGTTATCGTGCGTTCTCGATATACGTTGCGAACCATGTGGTAGGTGAGATACATGATTGAGATTAAAATGCCCCAACTCGGCGAAAGTGTGACTGAAGGTACGGTTGGCCGGTGGTTAAAACGCCCCGGTGATCCGGTCGCGAAGTACGAACCGCTGCTTGAAGTAGTCACCGACAAAGTTGACACAGAAGTTCCCGCCCCTGAAGCTGGTATTCTGCACGAGATTTTGGTGCCGGAAGGAGAAACGGTGCGGGTTGGTACCGTCATTGCCCGGCTGGCCCCGGCTAATACAACAGTGTCCGGTGCGCCAACAGCAGCACCGGTTACTAAGATAGCAACAACCGAATCCAGTTCTACAACGGTCACGGTAACAGCAACCACCGCCCCGCCGGCAACTGGCGATGGACGAAACACGTATCTTTCACCAGTAGTTGCCCGTTTGCTGGCTGAACATCAGCTTAATCCAGCGCAGATTCGCGGTACCGGTCAGGGTGGGCGAATTACCAAACAAGATGTGCTGCGCTTCCTGGCCGAGCGCGAAAAACAATCCTCAGCACCAGTAGTAACACCCGTGACCCCTGCTTCCGCTCCATCGCCTGCATCCACCGCATCTCCACCTACCCCAGCACCTGCACCGACACCGGCACCTGTACCGATGGCGTCTGCACCCACCCCGCCACCAGTTACCGCGCCAACAACGTCTGAAATCCCCGCTGATGCCGAACTCGTGCCGTTAACACCAATGCGACGCAGCATTGCCGAACATATGGTGCGTTCAGTTCGGACCTCGCCTCATGTCACTACCGTTATGGAGGTCGATCTAAGTCGAGTGATAGCGCATCGGGCAGCTCATCAGGAAGCATTCAGTCGCCAGGGTGTCCGTCTCACAATGACGCCGTACTTCATTATGGCCGCTATAGCCGGTTTGCAGGCTGTACCGGTCTTCAACGGCAGCTTCACCGACCAGGGAATCATCATTCATCGTCGCATAAACATTGGCGTCGCCGTGGCATTGAACGAGGGCTTACTGGTACCGGTTATTCCTGATGCTGATGAAAAGAACCTGCTCGGCCTAGCCCGAGCCGTCAACGACCTAGCCGAGCGGGCACGGAGCAAACGTCTCCGCCCCGAAGAGACGCAAGGTGGTACCTTCACCATCACGAACCATGGCGTAACCGGTAGCCTCTTTGCAACGCCGATTATCAATCAACCACAGGCCGGCATTCTCGGTATCGGGGCGGTTGTCAAGCGTCCGGTTGTGATCACCCAAAACGGTCTTGATGCCATTGCAATTCGCCCGCTCTGCTATCTCTCGTTCACCTTCGATCACCGGATTGCCGATGGTGCTACCGCCGACCAGTTCCTTTCTACAGTGAAAAAGCGGCTCGAACAGTGGGAAGGGTAGGCTGACTCAGAGGGTCAACTCAATGGGTTGGCCCTCTGCACTATGCGACAGAATAGGAGTAAAAGGTTGAGGTAGAGGAAATCGCCTACGTCAGGATACGGATTAGAAGATTGCACTCTCAGGCAAACGAAAGAAACATTCAGAAACACTTCGTAACATCTACAATATGCAAATATTCCTAATACAGATGATTCGTCCAATCAGTAGGGGACAAGGCAGTACCTTGTCCCTCATACTGATACAACGAATAGCAGGATTGTGGTCGTGATCTATCGATAGATGATCGGAATGAAAATGCTCTTGATCTTATTCACATCATAGACATCTCCGCCCGTGTAGGGTAGTCCGCTCAACCCATTCCCCGCCAGGTCGGTAATCGTGGCCGTAGCAGGAATATCCAGCCGCAGCGTGCCGCTGCCCGTTCCCGTACTCACCGTCACCGTGTAGGTGTCACTCGACCCGCTCACTGTGGTCACGCTCACGCCGCTGATGCTACCCGTCGTGGTCAGGCTAAAGTCGTTAACCTCCACCCCGATCACCGCTTCGCTAAACCGCACCGTGAAGCGCACACTTGCTGCACCGGTCGGGTTGGGGTCGGCGCGGGTGATAGCAACCACGCTTGGCGCGGTCGCGTCATACGTGCGACTGAATGGCGCTGCCGCCAGATTACCATTGCCCGCCGCATCCGTCGCCACTCCCGCTGCGATTGTCACTGTCACCACACCGTCGCTAGTCGGGATCAGGTTGAAGGTGTACGTTGTGCCGCTACCAGTAAAATCGTTTAACGTCCCATTACCGACGGTAATGTCTGCCGCCGTGAACCCCGTTACCACCTCGCTAAAACTGACCGCTACCGGTATCGATGGGCTGTTGGTCGGGTTTGTCACGGTCGAGGTTATCAGGACCCAGGGCGCTGTCTTATCTACACTGTAGCCCTGCATACCCGGATACGGCAAACCGCTCACCATATTACCTACCAGGTCGGTGATTATTGCAGTATCAGGAATAAGCAGCCGTATCGTACCGCCGTACATGCCCGTGTTCACTGTGACAGAGTAGACGCTACCCGACCCACTCACTCCCGTTATATTTGCCCCACTGATGCTACCCGTCGTGATTCAGCCTGAAATCGTTCACATCCACCCCTGTAACATCTTCGCTGAACGTCACCGTGAAGCGCACACTCGCCGCGTTGGTCGGGTTCGGGTCGGCGCGGGTGATGGCAACCACGCTTGGCCTGGTCGCGTCATACGTGCGACTAAACGGTGCTGCCGCCAGATTACCATTGCCTGCCGCATCTGTTGCCGCTCCCGCTGCGATGGTCACTATCACTAGACCTTCCCCGCTCGGGATCAGGTCAAAAGTATAGGTTGTGCCACTGCCCACAAAATTGCTGACCGTGCCATTACTGACGGTAATGTCCGCCGCTGTGAACCCTGTCACTGCCTCACTGAAGCTGACCGTGACCGGTATAGGTGAGCTATTGGTCGGATTCGGTGTGGTTGAGGTCAGCGTTACAGTTGGGGAAACAGTATCCACCGTGTAAGTTTCGTCAGTGGCAGGTTCTACTGTAAACAAGGTATTGCCCGCCAGGTCAATGATATTTTGCCCGATGGCAAGGTCAAGACTGATAACACCATTGTATGTCGCCAGGTTGCCACCGCTGACGGTGATTTCGTACAGACTAGGAGTGATCTGCGTGACAGCACTAATCGCGGCAGTAGTGGTAGGCGAGGCGTTGATGTTGAAATCTGTCAGATCTACGTTCTGTACGTTCTTGCTGAAAGTGGCGCGAAAGACTAATGTCGTGGCGTTGGTAGGTGAGTTAGATGGATTATGGCGTGTGAAGGAAAGCAAGGTCGGGGGAATTAAGTTATACTCATACGCTCCCATATCTACAATAGCATTACCATCACCATTCCCATCCACAATGCGCGGGCTACCATCTAGGTCAGTAGTGACGCTAGAGGGGACATCAGTATTGTTTCCTGTATCTATAGCAGGTGAGCCAGGCCGCAGACGCAGGTTGTCATCTGGGGTACCAACGATATTATCGGCGCCATCGGCATCCACGAAAAGTGGATCACTATTGATGTTGCCCGTACCAGGATAACCGCCCTGTATGTTGCTGTATGAGACGTTTGTGGAGCTACCAGGTTGGTTGAAGATATTTGCACCGATATTTGCACCGGCAGTATTGTCCCACATGATGACATTTTTCAGGATCGGAATGCTGAGATCGTTGTATATCCCACCACCTTTGGCAGAAGCAGAGTTGCGACTAAAGGTAACATTGATTAGTATTGGAGCGCTAATATTGTAATTATATATTCCAGCACCGAAGAAGGATGAGTTGCCGCTGAAAGTTACATTCATTAACTCTGGACTACTTTGGGAGTTGAAGATTCCGCCGCCGAGTCGAATCGAGTTGTTGCCACAGAAAGTAACGTTCATCAGCTTTGGGTCGCTATCATCATTGTACATCCCGCCGCCGTCCCCAGCCGAGTTACTCCAGAAAGTGACATTCGTCAGCGTCGGATCACCTCTTCTGTTGTACATCCCGCCACCCCCAGTAGCTGAGTTACTGCTGAAGGTGACGTTGGTCAACGTTGAAATGCCTGAGTTGGACATCCCACCGCCAAAGTTGTTGGACGAATTGCCGATAAGGGTGACTTCGGTTAATGTAACAGTACCCCAGTTGGATATTCCACCGCCACTATTAGAAGCAATGTTATCACGGAAGGTAACTTTAGTTAGTGTTGGACTACCCCAAGCAGTTTTCATCCCACCGCCATCTGCGGATGAATTGCCAATGAAGGTGACGTTGGTCAGAGTCGGATTGCTATATTCGATTCCCATTCCACCGCCATTCCAAGTAGTCGAGTTGCCGCTAAATATGACATTGAACAACGTTGGAGCACCGCTCCTGCTATACATCCCGCCACCTGAAAAGTAAGCCGAGTTGCCGCTAAAGGTGATGTTATTCAGCGTTGGTCCGCTATAGTAACTGTACATCCCACCACCTCTGTCGTTAGGCGGCGAAATATCATCTGCCTGCCCAGCAGAAATGATGAAACCGTCTAATACAGTCGTATCGTCCACTGTAACTCCGGTGACGACATGGTAGGCATTATTGCCTATGACGTTTTCTCCCAAATCGATAATGTAGTTGCCGCCATGATTGTCATTCTGGTCAATATCACCGCTGAGGATAGTATGATTGTTCTGCCAATCGCGAACGCTAAAGTTCCCTTCTGTCCCAGGAGTTCCGGCAAATCCACCATAGATAGCAACGCCGTTCTTCAGCGTGAAGGTAGCGTTGCGGTCGTTATCAGCGTAGTATGGCGGAATGTCAGGATAATGAACACCTTGTTTGACCCAGATTTGGTCGCCACTTACAGCTTCGTTTAGAGCTTTTTGCAGGGTGCAGGCGTTCGCCCAACTGGAACAATTGCCGCTGCCAGAGGGTGTCGGTGCAGCGTAACGGATAGTACCACTTGCCTGAACTAGACTGGCTGAATTGGGGAGCACCAGCGAGCATATGACTGCTAGCAGAGCAAGCCGAGATTGCCAACGAAGCATAATCCCTCCATTGTGGAAGATTTTTTGGTCACATGCCGCCCTGCAAAGCTTTGTAATAATATCTAAGAAACTCTCATTACGGTTCCATTACCATGAAATATGCACAAGATACCATGCATTACACCATACGAATCCCCATCGGCGTCAGCCTTCATCCAGAGCATACTCCGACAATCGTAGAGGTGCAGCAGTGCGGCACATCCATCGATGTCACTTCTCCATTCGGTAATGTCAGGACATCGCTGGGTGAACGAATGGGTATGGATCACTGCTTATCAAGTTCGGCAAACCATACCTTGTTTTTCTCACTAGAATTGAGTGAGAGCGGTTCTCACCATACAGGGGCCGAAGGCCAGATTATGCCTTCCACATGTATAGGGTTCTATCCACGTGAGTTGAGTCAGAACGCAGACCTCTGGCCTGCACTCGCAGGTCAGAGACAATGTTCAGACACATGCTTAACGCATGATCTGGAGCAGATTGCTGTAGTCGTCAGTCCAGAGCGGTAACGATGTTGTGTATCCATCCATATTACGAGCATGAGTGGTCAATTCAGGAATTGATAAAAGTGACTCGTCACGCGAAAGGAGAAACCAACGTGAACGTACTGCTCGTTCACCATCCCCTTCATCATCGATAAGCAAGCGATAAAGCGAAAAATGATCGGCTAGTTTCCACACAACTGGCACAAGGTCGAGATGACGATTAGAAATATGTACCGCGAGGATTCCATCAGCCGTGAGATGATCAAGGTAGAGTAGAAATGATTCACGATTCAGCAAGTATACAGGAATAGAATCACTTGAAAATACATCCAAAACCAATAGATGGTAACCCTGTGATCCATTTTCTTGTAGCTCTCGTTCCAATGACAACCGTGCATCACCCAAGACAAGTTCAATTGTCGCACTACTATCATGGAGATAAGAAAAATAGCCACCTTTTCCTGATGCGATGTCAATAATATCCGGATTAATCTCATAAAACCGGTACACATCACCTGGCAAGCCGTATGTGGCTAACGTACCAATGCCTAATCCAAGCACCCCCACACGAAGACCATTTCCGCGTTTAGGATGATTATTGAGCAACAATCCAAGCCCGCTTGTTTCGCTGTAGTACGCCGTTGGCAGCTTACGTTTCTCTGGTGCAACATACTGGAAACCGTGCACCGTTATACCGTGTACGAGAACATACCGCCGGGTCGAGGCATCATCGGCCGATTCAAGAACTTTGATACGGGTCGAAACGTAGAAGTTTCGTTGCAACAATACCGAACTTTCTATATCAATGCTAATGAAGAGATACATCAGAAACCCAGCACAGATCAGACCACCCCAAAGAATCAGGCGCTGCCATTTCAGACCGGTCTCAGGACGACGAAACGCAACCAGGAAAAACATTAACCATGCTAAGACTAATCCTAGCGGATATTCCCAATAGCCTCTGAAGAGAACTGGTGCCACAAAGGTAACAAAAACACCTCCCAGTGCCCCACCAACAGATACCAGCAGATAGAATATCGTCAACTGTGATTGTTGAGGACGTAATCGGTATAACTCACCATGGCAGATCATGCAAACAGCAAACAAACATAAAGAATAGACCGTTATCTGAATGATTATCGATATTGTTTCTAACCCTATAACTACCCAGATAATCGCAAGGAAAGAAAGAACAAAAACCGCTAGAAAGGCATTTCGATTATAATAGTGATCGCCAGCAAAAGTTATAATAAAGGAGAGCAGATATATTGTTAAAGGTAACACCTAAAGGAAAGGGATAACCGCTACATCTTGAGTGATACGGGCAGTTGTTGCTAGCAGAAACAACGAAGCCGTAGCAGCTAATCCAATCCACAACAGGAGATCACGCCACGGGATAGTTGCCGATGAACCAGATGCAACGATTTCCGGGCGGACAATTGTTGATGACTGATGTCGCCAGGCTCGAATTGCTCCCCAAATAGCAAATCCAACATAGCAAAGATACCCGATTGACCACATCCATCCCTGCACGGGTAACGTGAATAGTGGCTCAACGAGCAGTGGGTAGCTGATTAATCCGAGTAGTGAGCCAACATTCGAGACAGCATACAAACGGTACGCCGTTTGCGTTGGAAAAAGGCGATGAAACCATACCTGTACCAATGGACTATTTGAAGCTAACAGGAAGTATGGTAAACCAACCGAAATCGTGAGGAGCTTGATGATTTCTAACACGGGCATGGCCTCCGGCGCCGGTTTCCAATCGGCGCCCGGTGTAATCGGCGATCGCCAGAACCAGCCTAATATCAAGACTCCGCAGACCGAGAGACACAAAAAGAAAATATGCCAGCGCTCACGTTTGTAACCCGGTTTGCCAACCCAGTCGGCATACGCATAACCAGCAGTTAACAAAATCTGGAAAAACATTTGCACGGTTGACCATACGGCTGGGACACCACCAAACCAGGGCAAGATGTAGCGTGCTATCATTGGCTGAATTTGAAAAAGGAGAAAAGCTGAAAGAAAGATAGAAGCAATGAAGTAAAACATTTGGCCTCGTTCGAGATCGGTTTTAAGATATGGAACAGGAAAGTTTCTAGTTCATAATGGCTAAGGGTAAAGCGCCATAGCGTTTTAAAATAGACAAAGCGAAGTCAAGATCATAGCCTTGCGCTTATTGTACCACAATCATCAGAATTATGAGATTCGTGTCAGATGTGCTTCTATCATATCGAATCTGATAATGTCTTTTACCCGCAAGAAGCGGTTTAGCGCCTATCCAGAATATCTCGTTCCAGAACATGCGGGTTGGGCAGTGTGGTCATTATCGATGCAGCGGTGGGTGGGTCCCACCGGTGAAGGCACAGCGGCGTCGTGCCCCTACCCGTAATGCTATTGGCGCCAGGCTATTCGTCCATTATGGAGGAACTACCGACGGGATTCATCACGTCGTGGACGTGACGACAAGATATTCGGATAGGTACTCAGAACCTGCCCCTACTGTCTACGTGGTATAACATTGCAAAACAATCCTGAACTCTCATCCGGTAAGCAAATGCTCGGCAAAGATCATACGGCGAGTGCGCGTTTCACAGCGCAAGATTAGGGAGTTCGTTTCTGCCCGGTCACCGGCCAGCCGCACACCACGAAGCAGGATGCTGTCGGTGATACCGGTAGCGACGAAAAATATCTGGTTACTGCTGACAATATCGTCACAGGTCAGAATCCGTTTCGTGTCCAGACCGGCGTGCGTAATCGCTGCACGCTCGGCTTCACTCTGCGGGGCGAGACGGGCTAACATTGCACCACCAAGTGATTTGACAGCACATGCAGCCAGTACGCCTTCGTGCGCGCCACCAATTCCCATCAATATGTCAACATTTGTACCAGAGATCGCCGCCAGCAACGCACCGTAGATGTCACCATCATCAGCCAGCATTACCCGTGCTCCGGCAGCTCGAATCTCGTCAATCAGATGGGCGTGCCGTGGGCGATCAAGGACGAAAACGACCAGATCACGCACTGAGCGTCGGGTTGCCCGTGCGACTAGGGCCAGTGTCCAGCCTGCCGGTGCATCGAGACACTCCGGCACTAGATACGGAGCAACCTGCGGACCAACAATGATCTTCTCCATGTAAGCCGCCGGATAAGGCGCCCACAACGCACCTCGATTAGTTACAGCGGCAAAAGAGACAGCCCCAGCACGTCCCTGAGCTAACTGACGCCGTCCATCAACCGGATCAACGATTAAGTCCGCAGGTGGGCCGTTACCAGTGCCAACCCGTGCTCCACCCGACAGGGGCGTAGCAGCCATCGCTCGCACTTCTTCACCCATAACTAGACGACCATCAAGTTCAAGATTGGCCAGCGCAGCAGCCATTGCGGTAGCGGCTGCCTGATCAGCAGCTTCAATTTCACCGCGCCCCATCAGACGGGCGGCTGCAATAGCGGCTGCTTCAGTGGCTCGCACCAGATCAAGACCGGTATTGGGGCCGAGCTTTTGTGCCTGTGGTATCTCCATCATAGCTCCCTTCTCCTGCATCGCACCCGTCAAAACTCCTCAACTGCTTCGAGCAAATTTGCCGCTTCCCACGCCAGCATCCCACCTTCCAGCACCAGCGGCGGTGGCGTGCGTCCGGCCAGCAGCGCTGCGGCCCGTAAGCTCCGCCGACCACTCCGGCACACCAGCACCAGCGGGCCAGTGGGTAGGTGCTCACGGTGGTGGAGCAGTTGCGCAAGGGGGATGTTTTGTGCACCAGGAATATGTCCGCGCTGGAATTCACGCGGTTCGCGCACATCGATGACCTGTGGCGGTTGCGCTGTGTGCAGTTGTTCCCATAGCGCCCGTGCAGTAATCTGTGCCGGTGGCTTGCCGTCGAGGAGGGGGAGTGCTACTGGCCCCGGCAACAATTGCTTCGGCAACTCCTGACACTCTCGGAACACCCGCCGGTCACATTCGTAAATACAAACTGCCGGGTCAAGCACGCGATGAAACAGAAAGTCGATGGCCTTGTCTTCGTCGAGGAAGCGTTCGGCGCCGAGCTGTTCGTAAAAGCCGCTGATCTGCATCCGGTGCATCACACTTGCCCGTACTCGCACAAAGTAGAGATCACCGCCGCGCACCCGCAGCGTGCGCCGAATGGTTTCAAGCGCCCGTATCCCACTCACATCACACTGATTGACGCTGTGCATCCGTAAGAGCAGATAGCGCACGCTCTGTTGCCGTTCCAGCAGCCCCAACAACTGTTCTTCCACGTGATTGACCGCGCCAAAATAGAGGTCGCCTTGCAGGTCAACCACCAGCAACTGCGGACACATGGGCTTGCCGTGCGCTGCGTCCCAGTGGCGAAACTCGCTATCGGGTACCACCGCTTCCACACGCGGCATAGCGGTGCGGATCAGGTAATAGCCCAATGAGGTGACCACCCCGATCAAAATCGCAAATTGCAACGGCAGCGTGAGCGTTAGCGCCAGTGTCGCCACCATAATGGCTGTCTCACCACGTGAACTGCGCCAGACCCGCGCCATTGCTTTGTGATCAACCATCCCAAGTGCGGCAACCATCAAAGTTCCCGCTAATACAGGCCGTGGAATGATCGTCAGGATCTCGTTTAGAAGACTGGTTCCAATCAAAACGGTGATCCCTGAAATAACCCCAGTGAGTGCTGTCTTGCCACCTGCCTGATACGCCAGGGCCGAGCGGTTGAATGAGCCAGAACACGGCATGCCGGAAAAGATTCCAGCAGCGATGTTCGATAATCCCTGCCCAACAAATTCCTGATTGCTGTCAATTCGTTGACCGGTGTAGCCAGCAATTGCACGTGCGATAGCAATGGCTTCAACCAGACCAATAATGGCCAACGCGAGTGCACCGTTTGCCAACTGTCCAATCAATTGGATATCGACGGGAAGCTGTGCTAAAGGTGGAAAACCTGCCGGCACCTCCCCCATTAAGCGCACACCCTGCTGTTCCAGGTCGAAAACCCAGACAATGAAAGTCATAATGACAATACTCAAGAGTGAGGCCGGCAATGTGCGGGTAAAGTTGGGAATCGTGTAGATAATAACAATGGTCAATCCGCCAATAATAAGCGATGGCCAGTGTACTTGATCGAATTTCGCCAGCGTTTCGACAACAATTGTAGGAATATTTGCACCTAGAGGAATGCTAATGCGCGTAATAGGGCCAATCTGATTGAATAAAATTAAGAGTCCCGATCCAGCAGTAAATCCGATAGCAACCGCATCTGAGATAAAGGTCACCAGCATACCTAATCGGGCAACACCCATAATGAGCCGGATGATTCCAGCCATTACAGCAACTAAACTGGCAGCGGTAACGAATTCGGGACTGCCGACCGGTGCAATCGGCAGTAGTACTGATAGAGTTAAAATAGCGCCAGTTGTAGTAGGTCCACTGTTCAGAAGGCTAGAGGAACCCCACAATGCCCCGACAATTGTGGCAACCATTGCGCTGTACAAACCAACCACTGGCGGTAGACCACCGAGAATGGCAAATGCCAGTGATTGGGGTAATAAAACTAGGCCGACCGTGATTCCGGCAAAAAAGTCAGATCGCAGTGCGTGCAGTGGATAAGTTCGGAATAATCGGACTGGCTGAGCAAACAGGGTTAGCGCCGAACGCATGTAATCGTACATAGTGATGTATTCGAGTGTCTAGCGAGAATCACCATTATTGTGCTGCCTGTGCCTGAAGGATGGTGTAAATGGAAAGAAGCAGTTACTGTTTACTCCAGATGTCTTCTATCATACCGCGATTTCAGATTAGTAAAGGAGTGATGAGTATACCTGAAAGTGGCTTTGTAATTGCAGATACCGTATTCCTGTCAGATAGTCTGTGGTATAGTAAAGGTGGTGTAGCAGTTGATCAGTATGCTGAATCTCGATATTCAGTATAACGTTTCTCGAACGGATTCATTCATTCCCAATGTGCAACAAGAGGTTTGTACAAACGATAGGATCATTACCGTTGCTGGCAGTAAGAACCAAAACTAGGGAAAGGATTTCACGAATAAATAGTGTCATGATCGACCGCCATTTATGGGCGTTGAGTACTATTATCGGTTTGATCCTCTTCTGGTTCTTACGGCAGCGCGGTTACGATGACCCGTACATTACGTATCGTTACGCGATCAACCTGGCAAGTGGCAACGGCTTTGTCTACAATCCCGGCGTTGCGACCCTCAGCACAACAGCCCCCCTGTTCGGCCTGATCCTTACCCCAGTGGCCTTATTCGGCTGGCCGATTCCACTGGTAGCAAACCTGATTGGCTGTCTGAGTCACGCCGCTGGGGCACTGGCACTGTGGCGGTTGGGTCAAGAATGGGATGACGAGCTGACTGCTGGAGCAGCAGCATTGCTATATCTGCTCTTTCCTTTACCATTGACAACGCTCGGTAGTGAGACTTTGCCAGCTATGGCGTTGACGCTATGGATTTTTGTTTGGGGAGCACGTGGTCAGCAGTGGCTTACCGGCACGTTTGCCGGATTGCTTGTCTGGTTGCGGCCCGATGGGATTCTCGTCGGGCCGTTAGCGCTCCTGTTGTTGACGATAACCGGCAAGCACTGGCGTAATTGGCGGCGCTGGCCGTGGTTAGCAGGATTGATCTGGATCGGGATCGTTAGTACTGGCGCAGGATTGGCCTGGTTCATATACGGTGCACCATTGCCGGTAACGCTCTATGCCAAGCAACAACAAGCGCTCATTCCTGGTTTCTACGATTTTGGTGATCGACTGTGGGTGACGTTGCGTAACCATCTTGCTCAGCCTGTTTACCAGATGGTCTTCTTGCTGGCCGGTCTCGGCTTGATAGCGAGTTTGCGCTCTTGGCGCTGGCTATTTTTGATCGGATGGGCAACGCTCTACGCTCTGGCTTATACGCTCTTGCACGTAGCTGGCTATTTCTGGTATGTGGCCCCACTCGTTGTCGGTCTGGCACCTGCATTCGGGCTTGGGGTACGTCTTGTCGGCAGATGGTTACAGCGGCTTGGTGGGCTGAGGTTAAGCAGTATTGGGATTGTCGTGATATTATGCGGCACTACTCTCTGGTTGAGCAGTGCTGTTTATCGGATCGGTCAACAGATCGATCCGCGTTTGACCGTCTATCGTGAGGCAGGAGAATGGTTGGCAGCCAATACTCCACCAAACGCCAGCGTCGCCACGCTAGAGATCGGCATTATCGGCTATTACGCTCAGCGTCCGATGATCGATTTTGCCGGTCTTCTACAGACGGATATTGCCGCCCAATTGGGATCAGGAGGGTTTGGCGCTTCGGCGCAGTATGCGATTGAGCATTATCGTCCAGCATACCTGGTATTACAGGAACAGGCCCTCTCCCTGCTGAGCGGACGACCTGATCTTACCGCACGTTGCCCGATTGTTGCCGAGATTCCCGATCCACGGTATGCGGCGCCGTTAACGATCCACGCCTGTCGTTGGGAAAGCCCCTAGTGTTTGCCAGGATGTACTTAGCAATGGGTTGCTGATCTCATCAGCCAGAGGAGAAGCTGAATGAAACGATTAATAACCATCACCCTCCTGCTCTTTCTGTTAACCACGACGATGCCTGCTTCAGCCCACGCTGCCGAACCATTCTGCTTTCCAGATGTGCCACTCATTGACAACTGTCTCCATCCATCGTTTGTGGCCTACTGGCGTGACAACGGTGGCCTACCAGTCTTTGGGTATCCGATCAGTGCGCTTGAGCAGTTTACCGGCGATGAAGGTCGATTGTTAACCGTACAATGGACAGAGCGTAACCGTCTTGAGTTACACCCTGACAAACCACCGGCCTACCGCATTCAGATTGGGCGGATGGGAGCAGAAGCATTAGCCCGTGCCGGTCGTGATCCCTTCGCCGATCCACCTGATAATGGGCCACAACCCGGATGTCTCTGGTTCCCGGAAACCGGTCACAACGTCTGCGATCAGGAACCGGGCAACGGCTTTCGTTCGTACTGGCAGAACAACGGGCTGCGGATTCCCGGACTGAGTCGCTATGCGCAATCGCTGGCGTTGTTCGGCTACCCTTTAACAGCCCCGCAGATGGAGCGGAATGCAAACGGCGATCTGGTATTAACCCAGTGGTTTGAGCGGGCGCGTTTTGAGTGGCATCCGCAAAATCCGGCCCGTTCACGAGTGTTACTTGGCTTGCTTGGGCGCGAACTGTATACCTCCCCGCAACCGCTACCCGATCTGCGGAGCGGCCGGTCGGTATTCGGCGTGGAGATCAATCGTGGTACTGTTGCTGTCACAGCCAACCGGCTGGCTGAACTTGGAGCTGACTGGGTGCGCTACAACGGTATTCTCTGGTCGGAAGTAGAACCAACACCAGGCGCTCGTAACTGGGATGCCCTGAAGCAGGTTGAAGCTGACTTGCAGGCGATCAGTGCTACTGGCGCTGTACCGATGGTAGTCGTGCGCGGCGCACCATCGTGGGCACAGGCCCAACCGGATACCATCTGCGGACCGATTCGCGCCGACGCCTTACCTGCCTTTGCGTCATTCCTCAGCGATCTGGTCGCTCGCTATCGTCAACCACCGTACAACGTAACATTTTGGGAATTGGGAAATGAACCTGACGCACCGTTCCAGCTTGTCGGTAGTACGGCGCCGTTTGGTTGTTGGGGTGATGAGCAAGACGAAGAGAGCTATGGTGGTGCCGCGTATGCGGCAATGTTGAAGGTTGCCTACCCGGCAATTAAGGCTGCCAATCCGCAAGCTCAGGTCATTCTTGGGGGATTGATTCTCGATTGCGCACCGGATCGTTCGTTGCCGAATGGTCAGCCCTGCCGGGCTGGCCGCTTTTTCGAGGGCGTCTTACGCGCCGGTGGAGGTGATTACTTTGATATTGTGGCCTATCATGCGTATGGCTACTTCCGTCCTAATTACGATCCGGATCGCGAGCGACCGAACTGGAGTGACCGTGGTGGAGCAACGCTGGGCAAGGCGGCTTACCTACGCGAAACGCTGGCGCGGTACGGTTATGCCAAACCACTCCTTATGAATGAAGGAGCCTTGCTCTGCTATCGCAGTTCGCCTAATTGTCGGCCCAACGGCTTTGAAGCGGCAAAAGCAGATGCTGTGGTACGACTCTATGCTCGAACGCTGGCCATCGATCTGCTGATGTCACACTGGTACACGCTCAACGGCCCTGGCTGGCAGGAGAGTGGTTTACTCGATGCCAACCAACAACCGGTACCGGCCTTTCAGGCATTTCAGTTCTTGCGTCAGCAACTGGCCAGCGCACGCTACGTGCGCACTGTAAACATTCCCGGTCTGGAAGGGTATCACTTCCGTACACCCGACGGTGACGTGATTATCGTCTGGAGTATTGATGGCAGCGAACGGACATTTACCGTTCCATCTGCAACCCGCGCTATCTACGACGCAACCGGGACAGCATTACCGTTGTCAACGACGCTGACTCTGACTACAGCGCCACGGATCGTTGTTGTTTCGGCTCGGTAACGGGTAGAGAGATTGTGAGAGAGATACGGAAACCTGCTTTTACCCGACGATCACAAGGTATGCAGTAACTACCAGGTAAGACGACGCTTCATTTCAGAGTTCTTGCTCTATCCGGCAATGGTGATGGAGGAGAAACCATTAGGAACGTAGGGATGAGCAGTTGGGGCGGAATCTAAATCCGCCCCCTGAGATCGTTACCAAGTTCGGCTCACTTACCACCCTTCACCGAATCAACCACAGCTCTTCCTGCGGTTGACCGATCCACTCATACCCATCGGCAGTGACCAGGACCTCTTCTTCAAGCGAAATATAACCGTAACGAGTACGCACACCGAGTTCAAGGGTCAAGACCATCCCAGCATCGATAGTACCGTAAGGCTTGTCGCCGTACCGTTCCCAACGTGGATAAAAGCCAACACCACCATCGTGTACCGCTCGTCCAACCTGATGCCCAAGTGCATGCGGATACTCTGGATAACCGGCAGCGGTAATCGTCTGGCGGGCAATTGCATCAATTTCCCACCCCACAACTCCGGGCCGTATTGCCGCCGCTGCATTCCGAATTGCAGCTTTGACTGCATTGAAGGCGTGCAGAACTTCGGCTGGCGGTTCGTCTTCGTTAGGCCGCAAACAATACCAGACCCGCTGATGATCCGAGCAGTAGTCATTCAGTTTGACGCCAAAATCCATGTGGAAGATTTCACCAGGGCGCACAATTTCATCCGAAGGGCCAACGTGTCCCCAGGGTGAGGCGGGTCCAGCATTAAGGCCAGGGCAATGGGCAGGATCCCAGGCCGTCGTTGCCCCAGAAGCGTTAGTTTGTGCGTGCACAAAGGTCGCAACCTCGCGTTCACTCACTCCAGGTCGCAGAAAATCACCTACCGCAGTAAAGATGCGCAGACCGAGATCAGCAGCAGCACGTAAGCGCGCCACTTCCTGAGGAGTCTTGCGGCTACGCAAAGCGGCAACAAACGTTTCAGCGGAAATGAGGCGATTGCGGTAGGGGGTATCGGCAAGATAATCGCACAAATTGAGATACATACCGTAGGTCAGGCCATCGGCGCTCACATCGCCGCGGCTGATGTTGATGCCGATACGTTGCGGATCGTAAGCGGAAAGAAGACGGACGAGTTCAGGGCCAATACTCTGAGTATAGGTGCGTATATCAGTAAACAGACCAGTTCGCCGAACCGCTTCATCATCACCCAAACCGGTCAGAGCTAACGCATAACCACTACGAGTAACCATGATGGCCGTCGGCCAGGTGAAAGAGAATTGACCGAGGAGTTTTAGCGATGGATCGGTGTGTTCAGCCGTTTCACGAACAAAAATGAGCCAGAGATCAAGATCATGCGCTGCCAGCAGTTCGCTAGCCTGGTGCAGTTTCTCGTGGTAGAGGTCCATTCGTTAGCTCCTCATTCCATGACGATGCGGCTGAACGTTGCGTTACGAGATCGGGTCTGGCATTCAATCCTCGTGTGGTGGGCAATCGAGCCTCCTCGGCTCTTCCCACCGCTGTATGCCAAACGATGTACTACCGCCACAAACTATTCCAGAGGTCTTGCAACGTGCTTTGTACACCGGCAATTGTTTGTCGGATAGGGTCAGGCGAAAGACGAGCATCGAGGCGTGTGCGGGCATCTTCGATCACCTCGGTGAGCATACGGTGAGCTTCTTCGGCGTAGAGCCTGGTTAGCAACTCGGCATAGGCATCGAGTAACTGTTCACGGTCGGCTTTAGGAGTTTCATCAAGTAAATTTGCTAAAATTTGTCGGGCACGAGTATAGAAATCTTCAATCGCCATAAGCGCTTCCTTCCCGGACTGCTATCGAGCATCTATGATACCGGTGGAATATCCCGCCTGAGTACTTCTCGAGAGCGGCCACCTTCAGCAGGACCGACATACCCTTGTTGCTCCAGCAGATCGATCAACTGCTGGGCCTTCGAGTAACCAATGCGAAGCCGCCGCTGGAGAAGGGAGGCTGAAGCGCGCTGGTGCTGCGAGACAAGCGCAATCGCCTGGGGCAACAGCTCATCTTGTTCGGCAGGCGAGAGAAATTCGGCTGGTGGTTTAAAATTATCTCCGCTGGTGGCAGCCTGATCGGTACGAGTATCACTTGCCGTTTCAGCCGACTTCGCCTCGGTGGGAGGAGCAGCATTACGCCAGAACTCAACGATCCGCTCAACTTCGCGGTCAGCAACGTAAGTGCCCTGGATACGCACCAGTTTAGACGAGTCAGCAGCCATGTATAGCATATCACCACGACCTAACAGATGTTCAGCACCGGGCATATCAAGGATAACGCGGCTATCGACCTGTGAGGTTACCGCGAAAGCGATCCGTGAAGGGAAATTTGCCTTAATCAAACCGGTAATTACATCGACTGACGGGCGCTGAGTGGCGATGATTAAATGAATCCCCGTGGCCCGGGCCATCTGCGCCAACCGACAGATATAGGTCTCAACCTCATCAGCAGCCATCATCATCAGATCTGCTAGCTCGTCAATCACAATCACAATATATGGCATCGGTTCGAGATCGGCCCGTTTTCGTGCCAATTGGCGATAACTATCGATGTTACGACAGGCATTACGGGCAAAGATTTTGTAGCGGCGCTCCATCTCGCGAGTAGCCCACTTCAGCGTTGGCACAACCCGTTCTACCTCAGTCACTACCGGCGAAAGCAGATGCGGGATATGGTTGTAGACGATCATCTCGACCATTTTAGGGTCGATCAGAATGAATTTGAGTTCATCGGGGGTATGTTTCAGCAACAGACCGCAGAGAAAGGCATTAATTGCCACCGACTTCCCAGAACCGGTAGCACCGGCGACCAGTAAGTGCGGCATTTTGGTCAGATCGGCAATCACCGGTGTACCACTTACGTCCTTCCCCAACGGCAGTTTCAGGCGGCCACGGTGCGACTCATACTCTTCGCTGTCGAGCACTTCGCGCAGGGTAACCATCGCAATGGCGCTGTTAGGAATCTCAATCCCGACCACATTTTTGCCAGGAATTGGCGCTTCAATCCGGATCGATTGCGCAGCCAGCGCCAGAGCCAAATCGCGTTCCAGCGTCATAATTTTCGCGACCTTAACCCCAACTGCCGGTTGTAGTTCAAACTGAGTGACTGCCGGGCCGGTATTAACGCCAACCACCCGCGCTTCAACTTTGAAACTGGCCAGCGTCTCTTCGATCACACGGGCTTTCAGCCGTCGTTCTTCATCGGTGATACCACCATCAGCGGTACGTTCAAGTAACAGATCGAGGGCCGGCAGAGGCCAGGCTCGGCGTACCGATGACAGTTCAAATCCATCGAGCGGTTCCTGGACAACCTCCTGTACAGGCTCTGATTTCACCGGTGGAATCGGTTTTTGCGGGGGAGGTGATTTATCGGCTGGTGATGGCAACTCAGGCGTAGGGCGCTGGAATAGACTGGCCCGTGTAGGGCGAGCGGCAATAGGAGTTGGCACAATATCATCAACAATTCCCTGAGGAGGTGGCGCAAAGAGTAAATCACTGCCGCCACGACGCAGCACTGTTGGCGGCGGTAATGGCGAGCGGTGCGGTGCATTCCAGAGCATCCGCCAGAATGCAGTAGTACGCTCGATCATCCCCAACACCAGCTCGCGCACAGTGAGGTTGAACGTGAGGAGTACGCCCGTCAAACCCAGCGCCAAGATCACCATCACCGCAGCAATACGCCCAATAGCGAGCTGTAGGAGTTCTAGTAGCCAGTAGCCAATCAGTCCACCACCCTCATTCATTCTGTCAGGGAGGAGGATGTCATGTACCGGCACTTCTAGCAAGCCTAGCATTGCCAGCAACACTAGAACTGTCCCCAATACATTCGCACCGCTCAGGCTGGCATCGGTTATCTGTTCCTGCCACAAAATAGCGATACCAATGACCAGGAGGGTAAGCGGTACAAAGAAGATACCGGCGCCGAACAAAGTATGTACCAGATCGAGGTAAAGACGCCCCAAACCACCAGACTCACCGGTAAAAACAAAAATGATTGTTATCGCGGCCAGTAGGATTAGACCAAGGGCAAAGAGTTCACGCTGATGTTCAGGACGCAACACGACCGGCCAGGCCCCGCGTGCCTTGCCCTTTCGACTACGATTACTCGTGGTGCGCTGTTTTCCTGACGCTTTGTTCCCGCTACGTGAAGCCATGGTTCCTATTTGTCGGGTGTTTATATATGCAGTTCGATTATAGCATATTTGTGCGAGAGAGGTATAGGAGAAAACCTGACATCTCACGGCACAATTCTCGGCGTCGGCTTGCACACAACGCCCCTCATGCAGGGGTTTTCAGCGTTCTCAACTTCAAAGTACGTTCGCTACGGTTCACCAACAGAGCGACACCAACCCCTATCACCCCGCTACCGATGAGTCCTCACCTGTGCAGTCGTTCTTGATGTACGAGACTCCCACTTTCGTAGAGTGGTGGGCAACGGGAAGACATTGGCTCGTGGATGAGCACAGCAGCGGGGGACGGGTTCCAAACCCGCCAATCTGGTGTGCTCCTGCAACGGGCACAGGTCAACCACTGCTACTGCAGGACGCGGTCCGACAGCCCGCACATTAGGGAAAGCCGCATCGCTTCGGCGATCGTCGTGACAGTGCGAACAACGTTCACCTGACCAAGAACTGAGAACTTTGAGAAGCCTTACCTTCGTGTCACCCTCTTTACAAATTGCCTGTGACCGCATATAATTGTTTCAAGATATGTGGTATTTGCACCACATATCATTTTCCAACTGAGAGATGCGCTCTCAGTTATTCTTTTTATATTAAGATTTTCCAACCGTCCGGTCAGACGGTATAGGCAGCGTAGAGGCAGTAGTGATGACAGAGAAGCCAACTTATCTGACTCGCGAAGGTCGCGCCCGTTTGGAGGCAGAGCTTGAGCACCTCATTACCGTAGAGCGTAAACAGATTGCCGAACGGATCGCCGCGGCCAAAGAATTAGGCGATATCTCCGAGAGCGGTGAATATGAAGATGCCAAGAAAGCACAGGCTCTATTAGAAGGTCGCATTCGCGAGCTGAAGCACTTGCTTTCACGCGCCGAAGTGATCGACGAAGATCAGGCCAGCAATGGCGAAGTACGACTTGGTTCGTCTGTAACCGTTCGCTTTGAAGATGATGGCACAGAAGAGACGTGGACGATTGTTGGTAGCGCCGAAGCTAATCCCCGTCAGGGGCGTATCTCCAACGAATCGCCACTCGGTGCTGCGCTACTCGGCAAGCGAGCCAGAAACAAGGTGACGGTACATACTCCTTCCGGCGTCATGAAATTGACGATTCTCAAAGTGCGATAGTAAACACCGGACAAACGCCGCGCCGTGCTAGAGGCAATCATGTGGTGATTGTCTACATGGTGGTGCCTGTTCGTTTCTTTCAGGCGTCGACCTCTCGACGCCTGATTGTATTTTTCCGGTATAATGAGAAAAAGGCAAACCGACGTTGGTGGAAGACGTCGGCAATACATACAGTTTCGGCATAATCCTATGGAATTAAACGATTTACAGGCCCAACGTGCCGCAAAACTCGATCAGTTGCGTGCGGCTGGCCTTGATCCCTACCCACCTCGCTGCCAGCGTAGCCATACGATTGGGGAAGTGCTCACCGCTTTTGATGAACTGGCAGCTAACGCTACACCACTGACACTGGCGGGGCGGATTATTGGCGCCCGCCGAATTATGGGCAAGATCGCTTTTGCGCATATTGAAGATGGAAGCGGTGAAATTCAGCTCTGGTTGAGTCGCGCCGATGTAGGCAATGAATGGTTTGACCGTTTTCGCGACCAGCTTGATACGTTTGATATTGTGCAGGCCAGCGGTGTCCTTCGCCGTACTAAAACCGGCGAGCGGTCACTGTTTGTCCGTGAACTGGCAATCTTAGCCAAGGCGATCAATCCACCACCGGAAAAATGGGCCGGTCTACAAGACGTTGAAGAACGGCATCGTCAACGCTACCTCGACTTGATCGTCAATCGCGACCGCCGCGACATTTTTCGTGCCCGCGCCCGGATTATCAGCACGATGCGGCGTGTTCTTGATGAACGCGGCTTTCTCGAGGTCGAAACCCCAGTTTTGCAACCACTTTACGGCGGTGCTGCCGCCCGCCCGTTTATCACCTATCATAATGCGCTCGGCCAAAACCTTTATCTGCGCATTGCGACCGAACTCTATCTCAAGCGATTGATCGTCGGTGGCTTCCCTGGCGTGTACGAAATTGGCAAGAACTTTCGGAATGAGGGCGTAGATCGGTCGCATAACCCTGAATTTACGATGATGGAGTGTTATCAGGCGTATGCAGATTATCACGCCATGATGACCCTCGTTGAAGAGATGCTGAGCGAAATCTGTCTAGCCGTACACGGTACTACAACAATAATCTATCAGGGACGCGAACTCGACTTTCGTCCACCGTGGCCACGGATTGCGATGGCAACGGCTATTGCCGATCGTACCGGCATTGATATTACGCAACTGACCGATCTCGCTACCCTCCAGGCAGCTATCGCCGATCGCGGGCTGAGGGTTGAGCGCAAAGCGTCGTGGGCCAAACAGGTTGACGAACTCTTCTCTGAGTTTGTGCAACCACATCTCTTCCAGCCAACGTTTATCATTGACTATCCGGTAGCGATGTCGCCCCTCGCCAAGCGAATTCCTGACCGTCCCGACTTCACCGAACGGTTTGAGGCCTTCATTGCCGGAATGGAGATCGGAAACGCTTTTACCGAACTGAACGATCCATTCGATCAAGAAGAGCGCTTCCGTGAACAATTGCGCGCATTCGCTGCCGGTGACGAAGAGGCTCATCAAATGGACGAAGATTTTATTAACGCTCTCTGCTACGGTATGCCACCGACCGGCGGCTTGGGCATCGGTATTGACCGATTGGTCATGGTACTGACCGACCAATCAAACATCCGCGAAGTGATCCTCTTCCCACACTTGCGGGAACGATCCGATTAAGCAAACGGTGCTGGCAAACCATCACCAGAAAGGAGGTTTTTTATGCCCCGCTCATTTACGGTTGAACGTGAGAGTTTGCCGGCGGTTGTCCAGCGTTGGATTGAGGCCATTGGTCTTGGTGAGGAGGAGTTGATTGAGCTGGTGTTTACCGAACGCGAATTGCTGATCAGACGCCCGATGAGTCCACACTTGCGCGCCTGGGCAGAAGCGATGTGTGATCAGTACGATCGCGCTTTTCGGCAGATTGTGGGGATCTAGCGACGAGATAGGGCAATGCTTGACGAAGAATCAGCAGAGATCATCTACCTGACAAAGGATGATGTCCTTGATCTGCATACGTTTGTGGTCGAAAGGTACGGCGGTCTATTCGGGATTAAGAGTCAGGATCGCTTGCAAATGGTATTACAAGCGCCACGCCAGCACCTCTTTGGCACAGAATTGTATCCCGATCTGTGCAGTAAGGCCGCCGTCTTTACCTTTTTACTGGTCAAACATCATCCCTTTAACTCGGCAAATGAAGCTACTGCTTTCCTGAGTCTGCTCCGTTTCCTTTCGATCAATGGCGCTTGTTTACGACCAGAAGTTGGACCAGATGAGATTGCCTGGGTATTTCGGGCGTTAAGCCATGGCGATATGGATCGAGAAGAGCTTGAGCGCTGGCTACGCGAGAATATAGGAACGTTACCATGACGCGGGTGCTCATTAACGGCGCAAAAGGGATGCTGAGCGCACGAGTGGCGCAGTTGCTGAGTCAACAGGATGAGGTGATCGTGCTAGGTCGTCAGCTACCAGAAGCGCCGATCGGGCGCGCTGACTGGCTGACTGCACACCTTGATCGTCATCAATTGCTTGAACTCTTGCGCGCTGAACAGATTGAGACGGTCGTTCACTTCGATTTGTTGGGTTTCAACGAGCCATTACCCGATCACGAAACCACCGTCCAGCATAACGTTATTGGCACAATGGAGCTTCTCGGTGCCTGTCGTGCTGCCGGAGTACGCCACATCGTACTGCGAAGTCATGGCTGGATTTACGGTGCCAGTCCCCTTAATCCGTTATTCATCAGCGAAGAACATCCGATCAGAAACCAGCATTATCGTGGACTGTTACGTACCCTTGGTGAGGTTGAACAGATCGTTGCCGACTTCGCCGCTCACCATCCTCAAATTACAGTGACGGTGTTGCGTTGTGCACCATTGCTAAGTCCGCAAAGCCATCTCATGCACTACCTCTGTTCGCCATCGCCCCAGGTACTGTTCGGTTTTGACCCGATGATCCAGTTGTTGCACGTAGACGATGCTGCCCAGGCTGTGGTCGCCGCCGTCCAAAAACCGATTGGCGGGGCATTTAATATCGCTCCTTCTCAACCAATGCCGATCAGTCAGGTGATCCGACGGCTTGGTCATCAGCCAGTTCCAGTGTTGGGACCGCTTTTCAACAATCAGCCACCACCAGGATGGCCTTTCGAGGTCGATTTTTTACGCTACCGCTGTACCATCGATCCGCAACGGGCCTGTCGCCTGTTGGGATGGTCGGCAAGGTACGATATGGCGACAGCTCTCGACGCGCTCAAACCACTATCACCGGAAGAGGAACGCACAACGGCTGCGCGTGCGCTCAGTGAATTTTTGAACCGTAGGAGAAAAACCGATGAACGACGAGCCGGTTGATTCCCAGCCCACAGCCGCAGAACCGCGTCGCTCACGCCGACGGCGAGCACAGACGGTGACCGTGGAAACAGAACAGGTATCGATCCAGACTCCAACCGATCATTCCGGCATTGATGGTACCGTTCACGGAACAGTTGCTCCATCACAATCAACACCGAAATCGTTGGAATGGGATGAACCAGCACCAGCTCGTCGAACCGGAGAGCAACTATTTGAAGTGGAGATTGATATTCGCCAACAGAGCAATCAACAATCGCCACCACAGGCGGCATTAGCTCATTTTGCGGCCGGTGTTGTGCGGCTGATCGGTGAAAATCTCCAACGTATGACCCAAGAGCAGATCGAGCGGGTTAATAGCATGCTGCAAGGAGTCGATCTGCGCGATTACCTCGATCCCGATTTCTGGAAGGGCATCGGAATGGTATTGCGTTATCAGATCGACGAACAGGTCAATTTTATTCAACGCCGACTACGCGGTGAGTATAGTACCGATCCCTTCGGCATGGATCGCGAGATTATCGAGATCGCCCGCCCATTTCTCACCTTTATGTATACGACGTGGTGGCGAGTAACTGCCACTGGTCTTGAACATGTACCGGCTCAGGGTCGAGCCTTACTGGTCGCGAACCACAGTGGAGTCTTACCCTGGGATGGGGCAATGATTGCAACTGCGGTTGCTAATGAACATCCGGCTCAGAACGAACGGATTGTGCGCTCGTTGCACTTACACTGGTTTACGACGCTGCCGGTGATTGCTCCGACACTTGCCGCTCTTGGCCAGGTACCTGGGATTCCAGAGAACGCAATCCGGTTGCTCGAACAGGATGAATTGGTCTGTGTCTTCCCTGAAGGTCTAAAAGGGGTGGGGAAGCTCTTTAAAGATCGCTACAAGCTGGCTCGCTTTGGTCGTGGTGGGTTTGTACAGGCAGCGTTGCGCACTCAGGCGCCGATTATACCGGTCGCCGTCGTCGGCGCCGAAGAGATTTACCCGATGCTGGCAAATGCTGAGGGAATTGCGAAGTTGTTCGGTTTTCCCTACTTCCCGATCACACCCTTCTTTCCATGGTTTGGTTTGCTGGGAGTCATTCCATTACCGACGCGCTGGAGTATCACCTTTTGCCTTCCCATAGCAACCGATGAATATGGGCCAGAGGCCGCCGATGATCCGATTACGGTGCTGGCTTTATCAGAGCAGGTGCGTGAGATTATCCAGGAGACAATCAACCAGAAGCTGGCTGAACGCACGTCAGTATTTTGAGTAGTGGCGATGGCGTCGTTTGATACATTAAGAGGAAACAAGGGGTGCAGTAGGGCTGCACCCTTATCATTTGTAGTGATGTAGAAGACAGAGATCGCTCAAATAAGGAAAATACCCTCCCATTGATGAGATGTTGGGTAATGTAGCCTGCCAAAAACGGAGGCTGGCGATGATTAAACATTTGCACAAAGCAGAGGAAAGGGTGCAGGTAACAGGAGCGAGAAGAATTTTTATGAGCATACTTTTTGAGCGCTTCATATCAATGCGTATATCTGGGATTTAACACCATTGCGTAGCAGGCTGAAAGTGTGGTAAGAATAACATAGGATATGCTCTGGTTGCTAGATTAGGACCTCACATGCCATACCGCATCTGGATAATTGTGATCAGCCTCGTTGGCTTGATTTCCTGTACTGTTGTGCCAGGAAGCAGGACAGATGAACCATCTATACCGCCTACCGCGCCAATCGTGGCGTCGGTTGCAACAATTCAGCCCACCACTACCGTTACGGCAACTTCGAATACGTTGGCAAGCAGCACTCCCGTTACAAATGAATCGACATCTACACCAGAACCGTCTATGACAGCTATTGATCCAGCGACATTTGATTATGCGCTTGAGCGTATCGCTGATGGCTTTTCGCGTCCGACTCATCTCACCCACCCTGGTGATGGGAGCGGACGGTTGTTTGTAGTTGAGCAGGCCGGTCAAATTTGGATTTTGCACAACGGCAAACGATTATCAACTCCATTCCTCGATATTCGTGAACGGGTAGGATCACGTGGCAATGAACAGGGATTGCTCAGCGTTGCATTTCATCCTCAGTTTGCCGCAAACGGTCGGTTCTTCGTCAATTACACCAACACCAGAGGCGATACGATTGTCGCCGAATATCGCGTTAGCAATAATCCCGATCAGGCCGATCCAACTAGTGCTCGTGAGTTATTACGTATCGAGCAGCCTGCCGCGAATCATAATGGTGGCTTGTTACTGTTTGGTCCTGATGGCTACCTCTACATTGGCACCGGTGATGGTGGTGGGGCCGGCGATCCGATCAATGCTGGACAGCGGCTAGACACACTTCTTGGTAAGTTACTGAGAATCGATGTAGACAATGGTCAGCCGTATGCGATCCCACCCGATAATCCTTTCGTTGGATTGGCTGACGCTTTGCCAGAAATTTGGGCCTACGGGTTACGCAACCCCTGGCGCTTTACTTTCGATCCGGTGCGTGAGCTGATTTTCATCGCTGATGTTGGACAGAATGCGCTGGAAGAGGTCAACGTCGCTTCGGCTCAGACAGGCGGTTTGAATTATGGCTGGCGGCTAATGGAGGGTAACCAGTGCTATCGATCAGCAAACTGCGATCCAACCGGTCTGGTTTTGCCGGTAGCGGTGTATGGACGCGATAGTGCTTCTGGTGGCTGTTCGGTGACCGGCGGTGAAGTGTATCGCGGTGGGCGTCAACCACTGCTGAACGGTATCTATTTTTATGCTGATTTTTGTACCGGTAATCTGTGGGCGCTCTGGGCCGATGCTGATGGAGAATCGTGGCAACATGCGCTGGTTTCCCGCGTGAATATTCAAACGACATCGTTTGGGTTAGACGAGGCAGGAGAAATGTATTTGCTTGACCGGGCTGGAGGAGTGTACCGGCTGGTTGCCTCTGCACGCCAGGCCAGGTAATACCGTACTGGAGGTTTTCAGAGGTCTCTGCTTCGGGTCAGCCTTAATGAGCGGAGGGATACCGACAAATATCACGCATCCGCTGCCAATGACTCTCCACTTACGCAGTCATCTGAGCGTATGAGCCGGAGGCCCGCGTTATGTGGTGTGCAACCGGAACCCATCGGTTGGTGTATCAGCACCCCCCAACCCCCCGCAAGCGGGGGGGAGAAGATAGCTGCAGACCATTATCGGAACGATAAACTGGGCATTTCCGCACGCGCTGCGGCGAAGTTAGGACGCTGCCTATTCTGCACACACTTCTGCGCTCGTTTCTCTTTCTCCTTCAAACACGCTCTAAGAAAGCTCTGATCAGTCGCATCAATTCAGCAGGTTGATCTTCTTGAATGGTGTGACCACTATTGGCAACGAACACTAGTTGGCAATTGGGAATGGCGGCAGCTAGACGTTGCACATCTTGCGGTAAGTTGTTCTTTTCGCCATCACCATTAATGAGTAACACCGGACAGCGAATATGAGGTGCTGCACTCAAGCAAATATCACCACCGGCGGACAGAATGGCCTCGGCTGCCCGTACCCAACCCTCTATCATTGGTTCGAGTTGTTCGCGACCGTGTAATGCAATAATCTCGTCTCGCCAGGCTGCCCGTTGCTCACCCCAGGCTGAAACCGGTAACCAGTCTTGCACAGCGTCAACCATGGCCTGACTGATCACACCAGAGACACCCCACGCCACTACCCCACGCACCAAATCAGGACGCCGTGCTGCGAGAAGTAATGCACTCTCAGCACCATCGCTAAACCCCATCACAACCACCGGTTCTGGCCGTAGCATATCGAGAAGTTCGGCCATATCAGCCGCATCACGCTGATAGAAGTCGGGCGGAAAGTCACGATTTGGTGGCCGACTGGCGCCATAGCCACGTAGATCGGGAGCGATGATCCGATAGTCCGGGCAAAGTTCATCGATGAGCAAACCGAGGTGACTGCGTGCTGTACCGGTAAAACCGTGCATAAGTAAGAGTGGAAGGCCGCTACCCAGATCGTGATACGTGATAACTGCCCCATCATGCAGCGTAACTTGTCTACGCATAAAAATCCTATAATGGTAACAAACAGTAATAATATATCACTGTGAAACCAAGATTGAGAGTTATGCAATGACCATAGAAGACCTGCGCGCCATTCCGTTATTTGCCAGTCTTGATGAGGCAACGCTAGCCGATACTGCTCGCCGGGTACAAATCTGTCACTATCGAGCTGGTCAATATATCATACACGAAGATCAACCTGCTCATGCTATCTTCTTTGTCGTTCGTGGTCGAGTACGGCTGTCACGCACTGCCCCTGATGGTCGAGAGCAGGTACTGGCGATGGCAGGACCGGGTGAATACTTCAATGCAGTACCAATCTTCGACGGTGGAACGAGTCCGGCGTCAGCACGAGCGATGAGTCAGGTTACCTGTCTGATACTGGAACGTGATGATCTACTGATGCTTATTCGCAAACACCCTGATCTAGCCCTGGCCGCCCTTTCTGATCTAGCCGGTCAATTACGCGAACTGGTGATGCTGGTCGAAGACCTGGCCTTCCGTTCGGTACGCGCACGTCTGGCGCGATTATTACTGGCCGAAGCTGCTGAAGGAACTGCTGAAGTGACGCAGCAAGAGCTGGCAGAACGTACCGGCACCGTGCGTGAGATTGCCGGGCGAGCGCTACGCCGAATGGCCGAGGAACGCCTAGTAAAATTAGAGCGCGGGCGAGTCATTGTACTAGATCGAACGCGGCTGGCGAAAGTGGCAGAAGAATAAGGTGGCTAGATGAGTGTGCAGAACAAAATCAAACCACACGCTCTCAATGGTAGCGTGAAGCGCGTGGTTTGGCAAGGGTATGCTCAGCAAGCACAAGCCTTACTGAAAGAGAGCAGCTACCGTATTATACATATCAGCCAGTGAACCGCCGACAGCACTGATCGCCAGAACACAAACAAGTGCAATTAACGTAATAATCAATCCATACTCGGCCAGTCCCTGACCCCGTTCGCGTTGCTGCTCTAATCGACGTATCAGGAACAACACGTGGGTAAGCACAGCATAATCACCTCCTTTCTTCTAATAATGCTACTGTATCCTGAATTTACACAACATGCAATCAGCAGAGAGTACTATTACGCAATAGTACCAGCGTCATCGATGAAGCCTACATTCCCAAGTAATAGCAGATGGTCGTCTCGGCAGGTGCTTCCTCTACTCACGGGTTACCGCTCATCGCGACAACTGACCTCACCAGGGTAGTTGACAATACGCAGTTTTCGTGGACAAGACTGGTATCAGCGTTTTCAGCGTTTGGCGTATTCGCCACTGAACGGTTACTCACAAGGAAACCTGGGTGCGC
>JAGHYT010000202.1:0-5404 GCA_017743535.1 Chloroflexus sp. | reverse complement strand
GGATCGTTGTGGGATGAGCGGGTAGACATAGTACCCTCCTCCAAACAATTATCGTTACGGTCGCCAATCGACCGCTTTCACTGCAAACTTGTCACCAAACCGGCATATTTCTCGGTCAAGACACGGGCATGCTCTTCACTGGTACCTTCTGCAATCACATGAAAGAACGGCCCATCAGGGTCGGGTAAGATCAGCACCCATTCCTGGCCCAATTCGATCTTGATACCGTCAATCTGCTCGCCATGTCGCTCGTGGTATTGTTGATTGAGGATTCGCATCACCTTGCCCTTGCTCTCCCACCGGCATGGGACACGGGTTTGCCAGAGGTAATAAGGTGGTAGATCGGCCAATACCTCGCTGAGTCTGGTTTGGTTAAGGGTAAGCAGCTCCATCAGCCGGGCAATCGCAAACATTCCATCGGCAACGGGGTAGAAATGTGGGAAGATATAGTTGCCTGTCCCATCACCAAGCAAGAGCAGATCGGGGCGTTCAGCGGCTAGATTCATCAACGCGCCGACATTGGCGCGAGTACGGATGATACTCCCACCGTAGCGGGCAGCGATCTGCTCAAACGCCCGTGGTGCAGTCACCGGTACGGCCACAATCCCACCGCCATTGGCGCGCATTGCCAGTGCCGTGATGGCTGCCAATGCGCGTAGCGGATGCAACCGGTGCCCCTGATCGTCAATCAGGAAAATTTTCTCGCCACCGGGATCGAGCCGTACCCCAAATTGCGCACCAACGACCGGCGTAATCTTGGTCAACCGGGTCATTGCTGCCTCAAAGTCAGCACTTGTCTGAAAGACCATGCGTTCATCGAGGTAGACATTCAACTCCACTGCATCAGCCTGCATGCGACGCAAAATTTCAGCCATGACCGTGCTGGTGCTGGTGTTTGCGTAGTCGATTACGATAGGGAAGCCTTTGCCAAAGGCGGCATTTTGACCCAAAGCTTTCATAAATGCCGCCCGATAGGTTTCTTCAACATCTTCTCCGTAAAAGATACGACCGATCTCATCGAGGTAGGCCCGGCGGTAATCTTCACGGAAAAACGTGTTCTCAATTTTTCGTTCGGTAGCGCTGTTGATGTCGAGACCGAGATGGTTGAAGAACTTAATTTCGGCAATACGATTGTCGAAGGGCGAGATACGCACATGGATACCACCAGCCGCACCACTGGCGTAGGTGTAGTAGCGCGCAATCGGAATCGGGACATTACGCAGGTCACAGACGTTGATCCCGGCCGAGGGCAAACCGGCGATGATAGCCCGTTTGAGCATACGAGGCGTAAAGTGGGCGTCACGGTTAATGGTAACGGTTGAGCCGCGAGGGAGAGTAGCACCGTAAGCTGCACCCAGGCGGGCACACATTTCGGGTGTAATCTCGATGTTGACCAGGCCGGTGATCCCGTAGCGCCCGAATAGCACACGCCGACCCTGACTGCCCCAAATAATACTGGACGTGACCGTCGCGCCTTCATCAACTTCTTTTGAAGGCCAGATTTTGACATTCGGCTGCACGACGGCTCCGGCACCGATTTGTACGCCGTCACCGATTACAGCCCCTTCAAAAATCATTGCCCGTGAACGGATATTGCACTGACGCAAGACAATCGCACCGCGTAACTCAGCTCGTTCGCCAATGTAGGAATTGCGCCAAATGATCGAGCGGTCGATGTTGGCCCGGCTATCAACGATGGTGTAATCGCGGATGACCGATGGCCCATGAATGATTACCCCACCCTTAATCTTGGCGCCATGACCGAGATAAATAGGGCCGTGCAGTTGAGCGTCAGGGGCAATTTCAGCATCGCGATCAATCCAGATGTCGCCACCGATATTGTGACCGATACGCGGCAGATTCACCTTTCCAGACAGATAATCGCTACACGCCCGCATGTATTCCTCGATGGTACCAACATCCGTCCAATATCCGTTGGCAATATATCCGTAAAGACGGTCGTTACGGTGCAGCATGCGCGGAAAGACATCTTTTGACCAGTCGGTGACTTTGCCGCGTTCGATATAGCTAAAAATTTCAGGATTGAAAACGTAGATACCTGTATTGACCGTATCTGAGAAGACCTCACCCCAGCTCGGTTTTTCAAGTAATTGGCGGATGCGCCCCTGTTCATCGGTAATGATGACGCCATAGTCAAGCGGATTGGCCACGCGAGTCAGGGTAATTGTGGCGGTTGCGCCAGACGCAATGTGATATTCAATGATTTGCGTGAGGTTGAAATCGGTTAGCGCATCACCAGAAATGACCAAAAATGGTTCTGTTAGCAGATGTTCAGCATTTTTGACACTACCGGCGGTACCGAGGGGCACTTCTTCAAGAGAGTATGTAATATTAACACCATACGCACTGCCATCGCCGTAGTAATCCTGGATCACATTCGCCAGGTACTGCACGGTAATGATAATATCGGTAATTCCGTGCAGTTTAAGCAATTCAATAATATGCTGGATCACCGGTCGGTCGACCAGTGATACCATCGGCTTGGGGCGATTGATCGTGAGCGGTCGCAGGCGAGTGCCCTCGCCGCCGGCCATCACAACAGCTTTCATGGCGGCTCCTGCAAACTGTCGATACCGCGACGACAACCAGGCTGCGCGGCGGAGGGGCGGGATACCACAACAGCACCCTCAGTATATCATGGTACGAACCTGCCCGGCAACCTCTTGCCGAAAACGTTCTCTCGTGTTATACTCGCCGAGAGGGGACGTGGCGGAATGGCAGACGCGCATGACTTAGGATCATGTGCCGCAAGGCGTGTGGGTTCAACTCCCACCGTCCCCACCACACGAGCACCGTGTAGCATACTCCCGCTACACGGTTTTTTGCTGTAGTTCAGTATACAGACTCAATGCGATCCGTCGCCGTTCATCGTCAATGCTGAGAATGACGCCATGCACCTCGCGACCAAGGACAAACTTCTGCGGCAACGGTTGTTGATCAGGTGGAATGTGGCTGATATGGGCAAGACCCTGTACACCGGGTGCGAGTTCGATAAATAAACCGAAGCCGGTGATCCCGGTAACGATGCCGCTCACCTGCATCCCAACAGTAAACCGCTGATTAATGTTATGCCATGGATCGGGACTAAGCCGACGGATACTCAGGTTGACGCGGAGCCGTTCTTCATCAATGTCGGTGATCATCACCCGTACCATCTGTCCGGGCTGAAGCGCATGGCGCGCATCACCGATCCAGCGCCAGTCAATTTCGCCGACGTGGACGAAGCCCTCAACACCGCTCACGTCAATCACGGCACCGTAGCGTAGCACTCGCAGAACGGTACCTTCGACCACTTGTTCAATGCTCAGTTGTGCCAACCGTTTTCGGCGTTGTTGCAGGCGTTCGTTGTCTAACGTTGGCAACGCGATTGTTGGCGCGTAACAATCGTGGCCGGCTGTGGTCGATGGCGAAGAGGGTTGATGGAAAGCAGCCAGACAGCGGGTTGCATAGTGGCGAATTTCGGCACTGGGATCGTTAGCAGCGATATGGCTCATGAGTGGAATACTCTGCTCATCGCGCCACTCAACCAGAATGGTTAGCAGCTTCTTAATCAGTGCGCGATGTCGTACCATCGCACGCTCAAGAACGTTACGTAATGCGGGTGCGGCAGGTCGGTAGTCAACGGTATGGAAAAAGCGAATGACCTCATTGAGCAAGTGGCTGCCTTCTTCGTTGAGTAATGGGATGAGCGCTGGTGCGGCTTCGACGGCATGCAGTTGGATCAGAGTCCGCACTGCGAGAGTACGTAATCCGACGATATAACGGGCAATTTCGATGAGTAACGGAACGGCGCTGCGAGCCTGCAAACGGGCGAGCGACTGCATTGCAACGCTGGCGGCACGGCTGGGGATGTGCTGTTGAGTTGTATGCCAGGCGGTAATACATTCTTCCAGAAACCTGAGTAAGCCGGGAATGGCAGCCGACACGTGGAGCAGACCGGCTGCTTCAGCCGCCGCAATGCGTATGACCAGATGGGGGCTGTTTAGAAAATCGGGGATCACGCTTGCCAGCGTGTGGTCACCGAGGCGCGCCAGCGCCACGATTGCCGCAGCGACGATTGGCGGTTCAGGATCGTCGAGGCACGCGCTAATTTGCTCCCGTGCTGTGCTCACCTGTCGTCGGCCCAGAGTACGGATAGCCGCTGCTGCCACGAATGTCTTTGGATCGTCGATGGCGGCCAGCAGCGTGTCGATAACCATCGGTGAGAGCGGTTTCTGACTGTAGCCGATTGCTTCAGCCGCAACTTCACGCACCATTGGGCGCGGATGCGTCAGGGCAGGAAGCGCCAGGTCGGGATCAACGTTGAGATTGACCAACCGACTAGCAGCTCGTGCCCGTACTAATTGGTCACGAGAATGGATTGCTCGCGCCAGCTCTTCGAGTTGGTCGGTCATTAGTTCACTGAGCCGTTTGTGGTCGCTGGCCGTATCACCTTCGTAATCATCGAGATTACTCATAGGCTGCTCTCGTGATATGGTACCTCACCGGCGAGCAAATGGCGCTGAACTTTGCCAAGCGCATTGCGCGGGAGCGCATTGACAAAGCGAATGCGCCGTGGTCGTTTGTATGCAGCCAGATACTGCCGACAGTGTGCGATGAGTTCATCAGCCGTGACCGGTTGCCCATTCGTCACGACCGCAGCCACCGGTATCTCACCAAGGTCGGGGTCGGGCTGACCGTACACAGCACATTCGACAACTGCCGGATGTTGACTGAGCACCTCCTCAACCTCACGGGGATAAATGTTAAAGCCGCCACTAATGATTAGCTCACGACTCCGACCCGTGATATGGAAATAACCATCGTCATCGACGAAGCCCAGATCACCGGTGTTAAACCAGCCATCGGCTGTGAAGACAGCAGCAGTTGCAGTCGGGTTGCGCCAGTATCCTTGAAACAGATGGGGGCCACGTACCTGTATCTCGCCAATCTGACCTGCCGGTAATGGTTGACCGGTCGTGCGATCAACAATCCTGGCTTCTTGACCCGGAAAGGGTATACCGACGCTTCCTGGTCGTCGTTCACCGTAGTACGGGTTGGTCAGGTTCATTCCTGTCTCGGTCATGCCGTAGCGTTCAAGGATTTGCTGACCGAAAAGCGCGGCAAAATCGGCAAATGTTTGCGGGCTGAGTGGTGCCGACCCCGATACAAAGAGGCGAATATGGTGTTTCGGAACCTCAGAGCGTCGGGCAACTTCTATCAAGCGCACGTACATCGTCGGTACCCCGAAAAAGAGGGTAATTGCCGGATCATTCATCCGCTGGAGGGCAATTTCAGCATCAAAACGGGGGTGCAATTCAAGACTGGCGCCGCTACGAATGGTACCGTGTACTCCTACTCCCAGACCATGAACGTGGAAGAGTGGCAGCATCAACAGTAAACG